>NZ_QUCG01000080.1:0-14202 GCF_003473645.1 Prevotella sp. AM23-5
GGTGACAACTTTTTCACGTATAAGACATAGAAAAAGAGAAAAAGTCTGCCTTTTCCTTGGTTATTCATTAGAAAAAGTGTATCTTTGTTCCGTTATTCATTAGAAAAAGTGTGAAAAACTTCCATGTATTCGTCAGAAAAAATGTGAGAATCTACAGATATTCGTCAGAAAAAATGTGAAGTTTATACGATTATTCATCATAAAAAGTGTAAATCATGGAAAGAAGCATCTATAATAAACTCGTTGAATGGAAGAACAAGCGAAATCATAAACCTCTGATTCTCAACGGAGCAAGACAAGTAGGCAAGACCTATATCCTGCAAGAATTCGGAAAAAGAGAATATAAAAAGCTTGCATTCTTCAGTCTCGACAGAAATCAGAAGGCAGCAGAAGTGTTTGAAAAAGGAGGCACAACTGCTGATATACTGATGGCACTCTCCGCCATCAGCCAGGTAGATATTACCCCCAACGATACCCTTATGGTACTCGATGAGATACAGGATTGTCCCAAAGCATTAGAAGCTTTAAAGTTCTTTTGCGAGGATGCTCCTGATATTCATATCATCGTGGCAGGATCCCTGCTGGGAATATCACTCCATAGCGGGGTGTCATATCCAGTAGGAAAAGTAGAAGAGCTGCGCCTCTACCCGATGAACTTCATCGAATTCCTCGATGCCATGGGAAAAGCGAAACTGGCAAGCATCTTGAAAGAAGGAAATTGGAACGTCATCAATTTACTGGAAACAGAATTGATCAGCCTGCTGCGACAATATTATTATGTAGGAGGAATGCCAGCCGCCGTACTCGCCCATGTAGAGCAGAAGGGACTGCAGGAAGTCCGTTCCATCCAAAAGCAGATTATACAAGACTATCGCCGAGATTTCTCGAAGCACGCACCAGATAGAGAAGTGCCTCGCATTAATATGGTGTGGGACAGTATCCCTGCCCAACTTGCCAAAGAGAACAAGAAGTTTATCTATGGAGCCGTGAAGAAAAGTGCCAGAGCCGCAGATTTCGAACTGGCCATCCAATGGCTGATAGATGCAGGACTGGCATATAAGGTTCAGAGAGTCAATACCCCACGCCTCCCTTTCAAATTCTATGAAGACCTGAACGCCTTCAAACTCTTCATGCTCGATGTGGGACTGATGGGAGCGATGGCAGAGACTTCAGCAGAATCGATGTTGGTAGGAGATGGCATTTTCTCTGAATATAAAGGAGCCTTCACGGAATTATATGTCTTCACCCAGTTGAAGAGCCAGGATATTTCATTATACTATCATGCTGTGGATAACTCCACAATAGAGATTGATTTCCTAGCCCAATGGCACGACCGGGTTATACCGATTGAAGTAAAGGCAGAGGTGAACGTCAAGGCCAAATCTCTCAGAACATTCATCACCAACAATCCGCACCTGAAGGGACTCCGCTACTCCATGCTTCCCTATAAGGATCAAGATTGGATGATCAACGTTCCGCTCTATGCCTGCCTGACATCATTTGATAAATTACCTGGTATCATTTGACAAATCATCTGGTTGTCATTTAATAAAAGCTTCGATTCTGACATTTCCGTCAGAATCGAAGCTCAAGCCAATCATCAAACTTCACGTTCTGGAAGGTGTGGATGCCCAGCTTCTCGGCAGCCTCACAGTTTTCCTTCAGGTCATCGATGAAGAGGGTTTCGTCGGGATGGATGTTCGCCTGCCTGATTACCTCCTCATAGATGCGGGCATTAGGCTTTGCCAGATGCATTCTCTGAGAGAGGAAGCAGTGCTCGAAATAATCCTCTACCCCATAATCCTGATACGGGAAAAGATGCTCCACACAATAATCCCAGTGAATATCAATGGTATTACTCAAGAGGAAGAGGCGATAGCCAGCCTTCTTCAACTGCAGGAGTCGCTCCTTTTTGTAATCAGGAATCACCACCAGCATCTTGTTGGCAGCATCGATGATCTCTTCATTCGTCACATCAGTCCCTGTCAACTTACGGGCTGCTTCACAGAATTCTTCGGTGGTAATCATTCCCATACCCAGCTTGCTCATCAGCTTCATCCCCTCACTCTGAGGATTTGAATCAACCAATTCCCCCATTCCTATCGCCTTGAAAGCCCCGATGCATCCTTCCGGATTGAGCTTCACCAAGACATTACCTAAATCGAATATGATATTCTTGTATTGCATAATCTATATCTTATTTTGAATCACACATTTAATCTTTAATCAGATACTTACTGCAAAAGTACAGTAAATTTGGGAGAGAACAAATGATTTTGGGAAGGAATGCCGGGAATATAACATTTATTAGTAAAAGAGAATCTTCCCCATCATCCCTATGTAAACAATATTCTCAAGAAAGGAAATCAGGCAAAAACACTCGGAAAATGGGGAAAGAAGAGATTGAGAATTTTCCCTTAAGGGTTTTTATTTTTTTCCTTAAGGGAAAATAGTTTTTTCCTTAAGGGAAATGATTTTTTCTCTTAAGATATTTTCCAGTCACGTTTAAATTGTAAAGTAAAAATAACAATCTAAAAAACAGTTGTCACTTTTTTACTTTATTTCTCTTTTGGATAATGAAAAACAGAAAAGCCACTTATTGCCACGCCTAATACAACTCATTTCCAACGAGTTATACCAGAGCGTGGTAACAGTGGCATTAATTATTCAAAATCAGCTTGTTGTTTCTCAACTTCCTTGAGTTTTTCCTTGCTGCTTTGCATGTTAGTATTGCCTTGCAGGCGCATACGGACACCATTCCGAGGAATGGCATTCATCTCTTTCTCACTTCCAATCAACGGATATTCTGGTTTTACACTTTCCAGTTCGATGTATCCATCTACAGGAGTCGTTTTTCCCTGCCAGACCACAGAGGCTTTCACCTTGATTTTGCCGGCAGTAGTGGTACTTTGAATCAGTACAGGAGCCGTACCCCATTTCACTTCCACAGGATTGGAGAAAGATTCCTGATCACCCACAATCCTACCCTCTCCTTCGATAGAAAACAGAATGTGCTCATTATTGAGTCGCTTGATGTTACCCTGGTCATCGGCTATGGCAGCCACAACGGTTACCATATCAGAGCCATCGGCATGAAGCGAAGTACCTTCGTTATCTACCCAAAGCTTGATTCTGCTAGGTCGGCGGGTAGGCTTCACCTGATGAGTAGCCACCAGTTTGCCCTCTACATATCCCTGAGCCAGCAGATAGGAATCAGACTGCTTGTTTAGACGAGACAGTTCCTTATCATCCATCACATGGAATACATCCTTGAAGGTAATGATCGGTGAAGGTATTCCCACCTGGTTCTTAGCCTTGGCATAGGTATATACCTTACCACCTTTATTATAGGTAAGAGTAACCGAGTCGCAGTTGCTATAGATGGTTACATCAGCCGGAGAGAACGGAGTCATGGCATTGGCGATATAAACCATAGGACCGCTGTCTGCGATAAGCGAAGGATTCTTCTGGTTAGGACGCTGCGACATAAACATATAGTATGAATACTTCGGCTGTCGGAAGTTGTCCATGATTCCTCCATAGAAAGGATCCGGATGATAACCTCTCTGATGGTCGAACGAATGCCACAGGCATCCTCCCACATGCTGTCGGGTGGTACGATACAAGGCATCATAGCAGGTATATTGATAATCCGGCTTGCCATAACCCTTTGCCTGAACCAGCATAGGGTACTCACCCCAAGACCGGCTTGCACGACTAGGAGAATTATGAGAATTCCAGTCGTCCACGTTATCACCCCATTCTCTGGTAAAGTAGTTCTTCTTTGGATCCACCTTATCTGAGCTCAAAGCCCATGTAGGATCACCCGACAGAGGATGAGTAAACTGAATGTTGTAATATTCACTTCCCTTTGCCGTAGCATCACAGGCTGTATAGCAGTATGGATATGGATATTCCTCGTGTACGATACCCTTCACCTTCTTGGCAAAATCGTCAGGATACCAGGTCTCGTTGAGGATAGGTTCCCAAAGCCATACGCTCGGACGATTTCGGTCTCTTCTTACAATGTTTCTGATATCATTATACACATAGTTAGCGAAGCTAGGTTCCGGATTCCAGAACTGCCATCCCGGGGTATTTTCGATCACAAACAGTCCCAGTTCATCACAAGCATCCATAAAGGCAGGGTCTTGCGGATAATGAGCATTTCTGATGACACGCAGTCCGGTATCTTTCAGTTTCTTGGCATCTCTCCAATGCAGACTGTTAGACAGGGCATTGCCGACAATGGCAAAATCCTGGTGGCGATTGGCTCCAATCAATGGTTCAGGATAAGGTTTGCCATTGAGCCAGAAGCCATCGCCAGCCTTAAACTCTAAACTTCTGATACCTATTCTTATATAATATCCATCAACTATCTTGTTCTGCTGATTCTTAACATAGATATTGAGACGATAGAGGTATGGGTGATCAGGTGTCCAGAGCTGAACAGCCTTGATGGCAGCCTTGGTTGATAACGTTGTGGATTTCTGGCGTGAGATGCTGGTATTCAGCTTCTTACTCCAAACCGTCTTCTGATTGGCATCCTGCAGTTCATACACCAGGGACCCCTTGAAATTACTGCCTGCGATATTCTTCAGCATCGTCTTGATGTTGATTTCTGACAACTCCTCAGAAACCTTGCCGTAAGATACAAAGACACCACCGCCGGCTATATGATTTTCTTCGTTGGCATCGGTAATGAATACCTTGTTGGTCTTGATAAGCCAGCAATCTCTATAAATGCCACCAGCATAGGTAAAGTCGAGCACATCCTGCGCCTTTCCTGGAGGATAAGAAGGATCATCGCTGTTATCTGCCATCACGGTAATGACATTATCCTCTCCATACTTCAGTATATTGGATACATCAACGATGACAGGCAGGAAACCTCCAAAATGCTGCTTCATCAGCTTTCCGTTCACCCATACCTTGGATTTACCCATGATGGCCTCAAAGTAGAGCACCAGTCGCTGACCCTTCCAGGCAGCATCAGCATTGAAATGTTTTCTGTACCATACTTCTCCCTGATAATTCACACAGCCACTAGCCTCCATCGGGAGTTTTTCTATGCCATCAGGCAAAGAAGTCAACTTCCAGGAACTGTCATCGAAACTAACATTCTCAGCTCCATCCACATGTCCTTTATGCATTCTCCATGCAGGGTTCATAGAGTAGGCATTTCTTCCGGTACCGGCAATCTCGAAGAAGCCAGCCGTAGAGAAATGCGGCTGATAGGCAGCTGCAGCATAAGTCAGAAAAGCAAAGAATGCTACAAATAAGGTTAATAATATTTTCTTCATGCACTTTTCTTTTTAAAAAGGTAGCCACTATGATATTACCATATCGTGGCTACCTTAAAACCTATATTATCTATGATTATTTACCAACCTTCACTTGGTGTGCAAAGAGTATTGGTAGCAATTTCCTTTGATGGAATAGGATAATAGTAATACTTGTTCGTATCTCCTACTTTTCCTGTTTCCAACTGTTTATATCTCACATCGCTGCAAGTCTTGATTCGCTCATCCAGCAATCCCCATCGACGCAGGTCGTAGAAGCGCTCACCCTCCACGAAGAATTCAATAGCCTTCTGATGCTCCAGATCCTTGAAGATCTCAGTCTGGTTCATCGCTCCACTGTAATCATTCAGGTTTGCACGACGGCGAATCTGATTGATATACTCCACAGCCTTGTTCAAATCCTGCTTGGTAGAGCTATAGAGATAGCATTCTGCCAACTGGAGCAAGACCTCAGCATAGCGGATGGCACGCTCGTTGATGCAAGACATTGGTGGATCAGCTTCCTCTTCAGCCGTATTCCAATTCTGATACTTCAGGATCCAGGTAGTATTCCATCTGTCTTTCTCAAATTTCTCACGGAACGGCTTCAGATAATAAGTACATCCAGGATAATCCCAAGCTGCAGAGACTCGTGCACGATAGTCGTAATTGCCATCCTTGTCCAATTCCTGCTTGAAGATATCCATCATCTGCTTGCTAGGCGTAGCCTCATACCAGCCGGCAGCCTCAGGAGCCGCATATTCCTTAGGACGGGTATTGGTCTGAGTGGAGTTGTTGTTCTCACCATTTCCCCACAAGTCGGTACCACCCAACTTATCAATCAGAAGTTCAAAAATGCTTTCAGCATTATTCTCATGCACATCATCGAAGTTCCAGCCAAAGTCATCTACCAACTGATAAGTATATGGCGACTTGGTCAGCGGCTCCAGCACTTCAATGGCCTTGTCATACTCCTTCTCGTAAAGATAAATCTTTCCCACAGTAGCCAAGGCAGCTCCCTTGGTAGGTTTTCCTATGACCTCATTTTTCAGAGGAAGTAATTTGGCAGCTTCGGTCAGATCCTGTATCGCCTGAGCCCATACTTCTTCTTGAGAAGACTTAGCCAGCGGGAAGGTTGAAGGAGACTGAGACGCAGTGAGTCGCAGAGGTACATCCTTAAACTCTTTAGCCAACTGGAACAGATAGAAGCCTCGGATAAAGAGACATTCACCCTTAGCCTTCTTGATATAGGCATCAGAAAGGATGTCCTTCTTCTCCTCCAACTTCTGCATGATGGAGTTGGTGCGGTACAGGGCATTGTAGAACTGATAGAACATACCCTGCACCAGGGAATTACCTGTAGAATTGGTAAAATTCTGAGCCTGATATACCTCACTGAGGTCATTTCTGAAATCCACTTCATCGGCTCTGGCTATACGCAACATCACACCACGAGTGCCATAATATCCTCCGTTAAGAGCATTCTTAAGAGGAGTGTAGCATGAGGTAAGTGCCAACTCAAAATCAGCCTCATTCTTCCAGAAGGTTGCTTCTGTAGCATGATTTGGATTCACCTGGTCGAGTTTGCTGTCGCAGGAAGTGTACACCAGGCACATACTTCCTATCAAACCGCCAATTATATATGTTTTAACATGTTTCATTGTTTCAATTTTTAAAAGATTGACTTTAAACGTTAGAATGTAAGATTTACTCCAAACATAAAGGTTCTGTTAGTTGGATGAATGAAATCATCGAAACCACGCTCATATACACTATATGAGTTGACATCAGGACCATATCCTGTGTAACCTGTAATGGTAAAGAGATTATCCACACTGGCATAGACACGTGCCTTCTGGAAGAAGCCCAGCAGGCAGTTCTCCGGCAGGGTATAACCCAACTGAACAGTTCTCAATCTCAGATAGTCACCCTTCTCCAGGAATCTGTCTGACTCAGAACGGGCGTTGCGGTTAGGATCATTCCATACCAATCTTGGTGTCTTGGCATTGTGGTTAGACTCTGTCCAATGATTCAACACGGTTGAGAGATAGTTGGTACCACGGGTTACATCCTCCAATTCCAGTCGGGTAGCATTGTATATCTTGTTACCGATGACACCCTGGATGGTGAACGAGAAGTCAAAGTTCTTGTAATTGACACTTCCATTCAGAGAATAGGTAAACTTAGGGAACGGACTACCACTATATACACGGTCTTCATCATTGATTATACCGTCATTGTTCATATCCTTGAATCGGATATCACCCGGTTCCGCACTTGGCTGAATCAACTTGCCATCCTTGGAATGAGCCTGTACATCTGCCTGACTGTTGAAATAGCCGTCGCATGGAATCAGCCAGAATCCAGCGATAGGATAACCTGCCAGGGTCTTGGTAGTATAAGTACCTCCAGCAACAACACCACCGGTAATGAACTGAGATTCAGAACCCATGGCAACCACCTCATTCTTATTGAACGAACCGATGGCATTTACGCTGTAAGAGAAATCCTTGTCAAGACGATCGTTCCAGCCCAGGTTGAACTCAAAGCCCTTGTTTCTGATCTTACCCGCATTCTTCACAGGGTCGTTGGCTCCACCGGTAGAGATAGGAATAGGCACCGACAAGAGGATATCCTTGGTATTCTTTACATAGTAATCCATCGTGAGACTCAATCTATTGTTCAATGCCATCAGGTCGATACCGACATTGGTCATGGAAGTAGATTCCCACTTGATATCAGGATTGGCAAAGAACTTAGGGAATGCACCCTGCAAGAGTTCACCTCTACCATTAGGATAGTTGATACCGGTTGTTACGGTAGAAGAATACTGGTAATTGGAGATTTCCTGATTACCCAATTCTCCATATCCTGCTCTCAGCTTCAACTGGTCGAGCCAGTCAACATGGTCCTTGACAAACTTTTCCTCGGCAATATTCCAACCTACTGATACCGAAGGGAAGTTTCCATAACGATTACCTTTGGCAAACTTGGAAGAGCCATCACGACGCATCGTCATCGTAATCAGGTATCTGTCCTGATAAGAATAGAAGATACGCCCCAAGATGGAAGTCAATACCGAGCGAGAAGAGTTGCCCGATGTTCCTATTCCACTGACGGCAGCATCCAACTCCCAGATACCGGTTGTCATACCCTGACCCCATCCACTCAAGTATCTATACTTGGAATCCTGATAAGAATAACCAGCCAGCAGAGAAATCTTATGAGCACCAAACTGTTTATCGAAAGTAAGGAGATGTTCCATCAGGAGACTTCTTGAACGTGACTGCTGTTCGGTTGCCTGAGTGATACCGTTTTTGTCCAATCCGAAATCGAAAAGTCCCTTATTCTCATTATGACGATAGAACTGGAAATTAGGAGTAAAGTTCATCTTGTACTTCAATCCCTTGATCGGCTCAACAGAGAAATATACATTGGCATAAATCTTTGCGTTATCGTTCTTACGTAGCAGGATATTATCATCACAGAGACCCAATGGATGATGAAGGTTAACAACATCACCATACAGTCCACCAAATCCGCCGACACGTTCACTGTCATATTTAGACAAAGTAGGAATAGACTGCAAGGTATGTCCTACCATTCCGCCTCGGATACCACCAAACATAGGTTTATCCTTATCATACTCCAACATGATATTGGTACCCACATTTACGATTCCCTTCTTGTAATCCACCTTGCTCTGCATAGTGTAACGCTGGAAATTGGTTCCCTTCAATACACCATCCTGATTCGTATAGCCGAAACTGTTATAATAGGTAGAATATTTGCCACCGCCTTGAACCGAAAGATTGTAATTTTGCATCAAAGCAGGATTGAACATAATATCCTGCCAGTCATTATCCTCTTTGGAAGCCAGATCGAGCGCCATATCCAGCGGTTTCAAACCAGAAGCAGCTCTGGATTCCGTGGTAACAGCCGCCCACTCTGATGCGTTCAGAACATCCAGATATTTGGTAGGAGCACTGACACCAATGTTAGCAGAAACATTTACAGTTGGAACGCCCTCGGTATTACTGCCGCTCTTGGTTGTAATGATGATAACACCATTGGCTGCTCGCGAACCATAGATGGCTGCAGAAGAAGCATCCTTCAGCACATCGATACTCTGAATGTCGGAAGGATTGATATGATCAATACCCGACATATACATGCCATCAACAATGTATAATGGAGAGGCATTGTTAAGAGTACCAATACCTCTGACCATTATACGAGATCCTGAACCAGGCTGTCCACCCTGAGAAACGATGTCAACACCTGCTATCTTACCTTGAAGAGCTTGTCCTATCGTTGAGTTACTTTGCGTATTTAATTTCGTAGCATCTACATTAGCCACCGAACCAGTAAGATCAGCTTTTCTCTGAGTACCATATCCGATGACAACAAGCTCATTGAGGGTCTTGCTGTCTTCAAGCAATATGATATTCTTCAATGAAGTAGCATTAGCTACCACTTCCTGACTTTTATAACCTACGTATGAAATCACCAAGGTAGCACCTTGAGGAACATCAGTAAGGGTATAATTGCCATCTAAATCGGTGACCGAGCCATTAGAAGTCCCTTTAACCACCACGCTGGCGCCAATAATAGCCTCACCAGCATTATCAAATATCTTTCCTGAAACTTTAGGAAAAGTTTTAGAGCTTTGCTGAACAGCTTGCGTCACCAATAAAGGGGAAGCTGCAGCTTTACATACCAGCGCCTGACTCAAAAGGGTCATGGCAAGGCATGATATGAAAACGGTCTTCTGTTTCATTGTCCTTGGTTTATTAAGTTAATAATTTTAGATTTGACGGGTGCAAAGTTACAGACTTCTCCGAAATGAAGTCTGACCAAAACGGACAAAAAGATACCGCATTTTAGACACATGACGGTCTAAAATGCGGTATCTTACTATAAGTCAGAGATATAACCAATTCAACTTTGTGAAAACTGTTTCGGAGTCATACCAAATTCTGCCTGAAAACATTTTATGAAATACGACATATTGCTATATCCCACCATATACATAATCTCGGTAACCGTGTAACGGGGATCCTTCATCAGAAATGCCGCTTTCTTCATTCTTATCTTTTTTATATAGGCTATCGGAGTCATACCGGTTATCTGCTTCATCTTGCGATAGAGCTGTTTCTGATTGTATCCCAGCTTATCGGCAAGCAAAGTGACATTGAAGTCTTCATCTTCCATATTTTCTTCGATTACGGCAGTAAGTTTTTCCATAAATTTCTCATCTTGGTCTTCGGGTTTCGAAGTTATTTCAAACTGTGGCGAACCAATGGCAGCAATCTTGGCTTCTTTCTCCAACGCCATTTTCTTATCTATCAGGCGAGCCACCTGCAAGAGAATCTTATCCAGGCTGAATGGCTTGGCAAGGAAGATATCCACACCGAGCTTGATACTCTGCATCTCGGTATTCTGATCATCCTTGGCAGTGAGCATCAGGATTGGAATATTGGCTGTGGCTTGTTGATGTTTCAAGGCTCTTACCAACTGGAATCCATTCATCACAGGCATCATCTGGTCTGCGATAATCAGGCTAGGATGGTATTTCATTATCTTCTCCAAACCAGCCTTTCCGTCAAAGGCAGCAATACAGTTATACTGTTCCGAGAGCGCTTCTCTTAAAACAGATACAATCTCCCTATTATCATCGACAATAATGACGGTATATTTACTAGGATCAAGATCCCTTTCTTCATCCACCATCTCACTTAGGATGGCATTCTTTCCATAGAGAGGTAAGGTGATTGTAAAGAGGGTAGTTTCACGGGAAGTCAATTCAATCTTACCTCCATGCATCTCTACATATTTCTTTACAAGAAACAGTCCAATACCACTGCCTTCATTTTTCGGATTCTGATTATCACCCTGATAGAAACGCACAAATATCATCTTGGCATCTTTATCCGGGATACCTCTTCCATTATCTTCTACACTAATCAACAGCTGGTCATCCTCCTGCCGGACGGTCACATCAATAATACCCGTATTGTTTTTCACAAACTTGATGGCATTGGAAATGAGATTGGTGATGGCAGACTGCATTTTCAATGTATCCATATTCATCCATATCTCCTGATTGGCAGAATGGAAATTGAGCTGGATGTTTCTTTCTACAGCTACAGAAGCAAACGACTCTAGGCAGTTGCACACCAGAGCATTCATATCTATATGCGAGCGGATGATAGAATTATCATCCTTGAAATCATCATTCTTGAATTCCAGCACCTTATGAATAAGCTGATTGAGCTGCAAGGCATTCTTCTGGATACCGGTCAACGATTTCTGCAAGGCAGCATTCTGCTGGGTAGCTCGGATAAGCGTGCTCAATGGGGCAATGATCAGACTGAGCGGCGTCTTCAGCTCATGCGACATATTGATGAAGAACTCATTTTTCTGTCGCAACAATTCCATCGACCGTTCTTTCTCGTGCCGTTTCATAACAGCCAGATTGCGTCTTCTATACCAGGCAAAGATAAAGATGATGATGGCAATGGCTATCAATATATAGATGAAGATAGCTGTAGTGCAGGCATACCAAGGGCTAGGTACTATAATATAATAAGTACTGATTTTGGCATTCTTATCAACGGCAGGATTGGTTGAGCTTAAACTCAACTTATAAGTACCTCCGGAAATATGAGCAAACGCCAGCTCATTGCTTCCCTCCTTAAGCGACTGCCAGGCATCATCATCACCTAATTTATAATAGATGGTGACTTTCTGATGCGGAGCATATTGCAAAGTAGATAACTCGAAAGTGATATACTCTCGGGATTTCAACTGAATCTTCTCGGTCTGAGCAGGAAGCAAGATGCGTTCCTTATCAATATTACTATATACGCTAGTAACATACACAGGGCTGCTTTCTCTTCTTGTCTTGATGTTACAGGTAGAAAAGCCATTTTCTCCTCCCCATATAATCTGATGAGACTGAGGCAGATATATTCCAGACAGACACATATTATCAGGCTTATCGTAGTATGTTATCTCATCGGTCTGAGTATTGATAACGAAGATGCCTTCAGAGCAGGAAAGCCAAAGATTCTGGTTTTCCTTGACAAAGGCTAAGATGGGACCATCAGATATATTAGCTTCGAAAGTCTTCAGCTGGTTCGTACGCTGATCATATTTCATAATTTTTCCATTCTGTGAAGACAGCCACAAGGCATGATTGCAGAATTCAGCTACTTGGTATTGCTCATAGATGTGCTGTTCCTTACCCGTAACAAGGTTTTTCCTTATTATGTGATTATTGGCACATAGCCATACCTCTCCCTTATCGCCAGGAATAATCTGGCGAATACCATTGAGACCTTTCAGCTTTGCCATTTCCGGAGTTTGCTCCTTATCTATATAAGTACGATTGGCGCTGTTGAGTAATTTTTTCTTATTTACAACA
The DNA here is from genome assembly GCF_003473645.1 of Prevotella sp. AM23-5. NCBI lineage: Bacteria > Pseudomonadati > Bacteroidota > Bacteroidia > Bacteroidales > Prevotellaceae > Prevotella > Prevotella sp. AM23-5. The sequence continues at coordinate 12,712 of NZ_QUCG01000080.1, forward strand.
AATAAACCAGCAGAGTAAGAAGCCACCCACAAATTATCTTGCGAATCTTCGTAAATGGCGTATGCCCACTTGGCTGTTTTTCCCTGACGGTTAATTATTTTATAATATTCAAATTGTTGTGTAACCGGATTGTACCTGGCTATACTGGCATCAGTGGCAATCCATATATCATGTTCAGAATCTTCATAAATCTTGCGGATTTTATTGTGATGCAAATGATATTTTTGATTGGCAGTATTATAGCAGGTTGCCTCAACCGGCTTCCTTTGCAAGAAGAGTTTTAAAAGTCCATTTTCACCACCCAGCCAAAGATTGCCATGACTATCCATCAACATTTCTGTAAAGTTATTACCATAATCATTATGGGTAAACTCATAGATATGATGATAGTTGTACCAGGTAGAATACTCCATAATGGTAACTCCATTATCGGTGGCAAGCCATACATTGCCATCTCTATCTATCATAAGATTTAAGATGACATTGTTACAGATGGACTGATGATACACATTATATACCAAAGAATGCTGTTGGTGAGTTGTCATATTATAAATGCAGAGTCCGGCATCAGTACCCACTATCAGATTATCGTGTTTATCCAGAGCTAACGATTTGCAAACACTGCCAGATAAGATATTGCTTACTTCAGCCTTATCCTGTAGCGGCCGGTATAGGCACATCTGCCCCTCCATTCCTACAAGAAGACTCTGGTCTTGCGGATGCCATAACAGAGAGATTACATATTTATCAGCAGTTGGCAGAGATATTCTCCGGGTATGATTATCGGTCATATTCACGGCAAACAAGCCCTCTATAGAACCAACATACATCGTTTTACCAACTGGACATAAGGTACATATACTAACAAGCCTGATACCAGGACTTACAATTTGCTGTATCTTTTTTGTTTTCAGATTATATTTCCATAATCCTTCTGCCATAGTTCCAATCCAAAGATCATCACCATGAATAAGCATGGTTCTTACCGATTTTATCCTATTCAAAGGCTTGGATACTGGTTCTGACTGACCATTTGTTGTATTAAGATAGCTCAGTCCACCCAATGTTCCCACTATCAGGTGATTGTCATCAGGTTGTGCTATGCTCATAATGATACTTTCTGCTGGCAATCTAGTTGACTCAGTCATATACAAGGTAGGTTTATAGCCATCATATCTACAGATTCCATGATATGTTCCTATCCATATCATGCCTTTTCTATCCTGGAACACCGTAGTCGTAGCATGAGATGAATAAGGCAGCTTTACGGTTTTGAAGATATTGTAAGGCAACGAGTTGCTGGGCATAAAGATATTGTCTGCCATGCCAACAGGAAGCATAAATATCAGGAACAGTATGATTGTTAGTAATTTTTCTTTCATTTTAAATTATCCGACTAATAGGTTATTATTATTGACTACAAAGTTAATCAAAACCGCGTATTCCGTCACAATTTTTAATATTTATCCTTAATTCCGCAACACTATAATT
>NZ_QUCG01000081.1:0-318 GCF_003473645.1 Prevotella sp. AM23-5
CCTTTGGCTGCTTTAGAGCTTTATGTTAATAATTCTAACTCATAATTTTGAAAAAGAGAAACCATAGTTTTAGAGATAGCAAACCATAGTTTCCCCAGCTCACAAACCATAGTTTTTCTCCTCAAAAGCTATCACAATAACAGTTATCACAGTTTCTCGAAACACTTTTCTTTTTCTCATTCCAGAACTAACTATATATATTATATATTTATAATAATAATATATATAGTTAAATTCCATTTAACATTTCTCTTCCCTTCAGATACCCCCTCCGTAAAAACTGTGATAACTGTTACTGTGATAGCTGTGATCACTCTT
>NZ_QUCG01000081.1:328-13515 GCF_003473645.1 Prevotella sp. AM23-5
CTGTGATAGCTGTGATCACTCTTGATGCACTAAAACAGTGCATCAAGTTTGAGAATAAAATCTACAAATCACCGAATGAAAGTTCCACAAATCACCGATTTCTTTAAAAAGATTCCTGATTTCCAGTTTTTGTATTTTTGCAGAAGATTAGTAGTTTAAAGCCATAGTGATGTGGCGAATGATGAACCTTGTTGGCCGCCCAGATACCCAGCTCTATGAAATCGCTGGTCATGGTCATGGGGCAATGGGTAATCCTGCCTATCATATCCTCATTCAAAGCATCAATAAAATCCTGGGCAAAAAGTATGAGTTTTAGTTAGATTTCAAAAATCTCAAAACGCAGGAACTTCGCCAATGGTATGAGTTCCATCATCTTTGCTTAATTTGGCAACAGGTTGTTGCCAAATTAGGCGAAGATGATGGGCAACAACTTGTTGCCCAATTAGAAGATGTACATATGCAACAACCCCACTGCCAGACTTACGGGGCAGGTAATCCGCTATGTGCCACCAGAAGGTTGGTAAAACTACTACAATATTATAGAAGATTTGCGTATTTTCTAATATTTCTGCTAAAAAGATTTGCGTATTTTCTGAGATTTTTGGCAGTGCCTCAAATCTGGGTACCAGTTGCACTTCGTCAAGAAGGATATAGTACAGGTCGTCGTCTATCATCTTGGCTTTGATGTGTCTGTAGAGAGTAAGTGGCTCCCTAAGTTCTGAATTTTCGATATCATCGAGTGCTATCTGGATGATATCTTACGAAGATTTTTTGGCAATATTGCCACTTTTTCTCCGTAAGCGAAAAGACAGATCCTTTTAATATATGCACGAACTGGGGCGGTAACTTCATTTTTAGGATGCTCTCTTTGAGCACATTTCTAAATTGATTGACGAGGCACACAAGCATGTTCGCACGACCATAGATACAGTGATTCTATTGCGTGTATTCTGAAAAGCTAAACACTGTTTAGCCAATTCAAAAGAAATCAAAAAGTTCTATACTGCTTATTCTCAGGTAGTTATGATTTTCCCCCAAGTTGGGGGAAAATTTGAAACACCACATTCTGTTCAATTCTTACCTCAAGTTGGAGAAAAGGAGCAAGATATTGCGGAGATGCTTTTTTCAATACCATGGACACACCATAAGTTCATCCTTGACAAGATAAAGGGTGATGTACAGAAAGGATTGTTTTTTGTTGCAAAGGCAAAAGAGGTTTACTTTTGACGAGCAACATTTCTTTGTGGATTTGGTGTTCTACAACCGCCTGCTGCAATGTTATGTACTCATTGACCTAAAGATGGGCAAATTGACACATCAAGATTTGGGGCAAATGCAGATGTACGTGAACTATTATGACAGGCATATGTCTATGCAGCGGCTTGCCAGCTCTATCTCCCCGACAAAGCCTTGCTGCAAGCCAAGGTGAAGGAATGGATTGAGGAGTTTGAGGAGAATGAAGAAATAAAGAAATTAGAGGAAGATTAAACAAAACTCAGAATGAATACAAAAGCGTTACGCCAAAAGATACTCGACCTTGCGATACATGGAAAACTTGTACCGCAAGTTCTCTTTTAGTACGCTTGGCATGAGCACTGTCTAACCGGGGGGAAGTCCCGAGCAAGCCCTAATAGCGGGAATTGCATAGCAAAGGCAGGGGTATCTCTTTTATAATCAAGGAAATATAATTGTGCAACAACTTGTTGCACAATTACAGGAAGGCTCACTAGAATTTATGCATAGCCACACGCTTTTGCGGGTGAACCATTTATCATCAGATGCTATTTGTTATTTTGAAACATTATAATTTCACTCTCAAAAGTAGCTTGAATATCCTCTAACAGAGGATGCTCAATTGGCACAATTAAAGAAACATAGTTAGGTATGCCCTCATCATAAACAACTGCGGTTTTGATGACATATTTTTTCTTCTGTTCATACGCATTAAACCATCGCAAAAACAAACGATCACGTTGTGCTTGTTGTTCATTTGCTGTATCACACATATAAAGAAGTATGTCGGGGTTTTTACGAAAAAATTCTTCTATAACAATAATAACTGTCTGTTGAATCTTTTTGTCATTAGGTGATTTTTTCCCACTTCTATTAGTTATACGGAACCAATAAGCTGTTAATCCTAGCATATCATCTAATTCAAAAGCAACAGAATAGAGTATGTTGTAATCTGTCTTAAATAGGATTTCCTCTCCTTCATACCATACAGGATATGGCGCAAGAATATTGATTTGGCTTATGTCTAAGGTTTGCATAACTAAGCCAAATCATAGATATGAGAATCATTTGCAAGCTTAATTTTTTCTTGCAAATCATCCAATTTCTTATTCATTTTTTCCTCCCATTCTTGCTTACGCTTCTTTTCACGACGCATTGCCGCCAAGAAAGTTTCTCTTGTAAATAAAATATCCTTTGCCATATTGTCTATATTTTAATTCAACCGCAAAGCTACAACTTTTATTTGAAATCACCAAGATTTTTGGAGATTATTTTCATGGGAAAGTTGAATCTCCTCCTTCCCCTGTTGAGGAGCTTATCGCTCGTGACAAGACTTCGCTCGTCATCACTGCTTACTTCTGGTGGAGAAGTCTGGAAGCTGTTTCTTCGCAGCTGGTTTACCAAAAACTGTATCTCTATGAAATGGTATAGCATCATTTGCCCTCCTTATTTATAATGCACGCAATAGGTATACGCTGCAAAAGTACAAAAATAGTTAGAACATGGGCAAAAAGTTGTGTAAAAGAATCCATGTGGATTTATTTTATAGTTTTTCGAGCATTTGTTATGTATGTTGCTATACATCATTGCGAAAGTGTACGAGCTCGTACACAATTCGAATTGGATAGACTGTTGGACGAGGTAAATCCAGAGACACGAATGTGATATCTGAAAATGCATATAGGAGAGATGCGAAATACAATACCCTTCGAATGTAACTTTTTCTAAAACTTTTCCCCTATTTTCTTGCCTGTTTCGAAATATTGTTGTACTTTTGAAGGAGTAATATAGAAAAAGTAGAACTCTAAAACAATATAACTCTATGAGTATCAAGCGTTTTACCACCCCCTATCGGTTTGGGGTACAGGCTCTGGTAGCCTTCTCTTTATTGCTTGTTCTTGCCAGTTGTTGCAAGGATGAGACCTTTAATACAGGTGAGCGTGCCATCTGTATTGAAGCTAATAGTACACGTACTTACTATGCCATTAACGATACTGAAGGGATTGCGTACATCACCTCTGGTATAGCATGTTTTATCAAACAAGATACGAATCATCCCAAATGGATACTTAGCTATGAAGAGATAGCTAAGCAACTCAATATATCTCTATCGAATGTTTCTACGATGCAAATTGCCTTTACCGGAGTCCAGAAAAATGGCCTTTGGCGCTTCGCCGTGCAGTTTGATGGTCAAAAGGAAGGCTGTGAATATTCGATAGACGTAAATCCCGAGATAGGCAATATCGAATGGGTGATGAGTATTGAAGATATGCCTGATGGGGAGGTTACGCTCCATTTTAATCATTAATTAATCAGTAAAATTTTATATAAATGGCAGTTAAGAAATCTGAGTTATACAGCTCTTTATGGGAGAGTTGTAATCAGTTGCGTGGTGGCATGGATGCCAGCCAATATAAGGATTATGTACTTGTTGTACTCTTCCTGAAATATATCAGTGACAAGGCAAAGGCTGATAAGGATTATCTTCTCAATATTCCTGAAGGATGTTTTTGGGAGGATATTCTTGCGCTTCGTTATAAGAGTAATATCGGTGAAAGACTGAATGAAATTATCCATCAGATTGCAGAGGAAAATGATCTGAGCGGCGTGATTGATACTGCCGATTTTAATGATGATACCAAACTGGGTAAGGGTAAGGACAAGGTAGATACTTTGTCTAAACTTGTTACGGCTTTCACAAAAAATGCACTTAATTTTTCCAGCAACCGTGCTGGTGATGATGACCTTCTGGGTGATGCCTATGAATACCTGATGAAGAATTTTGCTTCAGAAAGCGGTAAGAGTAAGGGACAGTTTTATACTCCAGGCGAGGTGAGTCGTGTGATGGCAAAGGTGATTGGTATTCATCAGGATCTACATGAAAATATCTCGATTTATGATCCAACCTGTGGCTCAGGCTCACTACTTTTGAGAGCTTTGAGCGAGTCTTTGCATCCCAACAATACGGCTCTTTTTGGTCAGGAGAAAGACATCAATAATGTGGGTATGGCTAAGATGAATATGATTCTTCACGGCTATGAATGCAGTGATATTCAGCAGGGTGATACCCTTAATAATCCACAGTTCCTCAGCTCACCTACCGCCTTACAAACCTTCAATTACGTGGTAGCCAATCCTCCTTTCAGCCAGAAATCATGGTTGAAGAGTGCTAAGGAAAACGACATGTTTGAGCGCTGGGGTAATGGTGTGGTGGATATGGAAGAAGGCTCCCGTACTCCTTCTTCTATTGGTGTACCACCTGAGAAAAATGGCGATTACGCCTTCTTGCTTCATATCATCAAGTCGATGGCTGCTGATGGTAAGGGCGCATGCATTTTGCCTCATGGTGTTTTGTTCCGTGGCAATGCAGAGGGTGAAATCCGCAAGAACATTGTCAAGGCTGGTTATATCAAGGGACTCATCGGACTGCCACAAAACCTTTTCTATGGTACCGGAATCCCAGCCTGCATCATCATTCTTGATAAGCAGGAAGCATCTGATCGTAAGGGAATCTTTATGATAGATGCCAAGGATGGCTTTGTAAAGGATGGGAATATGAACCGCCTGCGTGAAGAGGATATCCAGCGTATTGTTGACACATGGGAAGCATGGGTTGACGTACCTCATTATGCTCGTTTTGTTCCACAGGAAGAGATAGAGAAGAATGATTACAATCTGAATATTCCTCGTTATATTGAGGCTCGTGATACCGAGATAGTACAGGATATCGATGCTCATCTTAAAGGTGGCTTGCCAAAGCACGATATAGAGCAGCTTTCCGATTATTGGGAGGCATTGCCAACTTTGAAGGATGAACTGGTAAAAGAACAGGGTAATGGTTATTATGCCTGGGCGGTATCTAGAGAGCAGATTGATGGTATCATTAACGACAATGAGGATTATCAGACTCTGCAAGCTACATTGAAGCATCATTGTAGAACTGATTTTATGGAGCAGTGGCAGGAAACCATTTACGACCTGGCAGAAAGCAGCGAAAAGCCGAAGACTCTCATTGAAAGAATGGGACAAAGCATTCGTAATCTGTTTGGCGAGGGAAACCTGTTGGTTGATGAATATGATGCCTACGAGCAGCTGATGAATTATTGGGCAGAAACCATGCAGGATGATGTCTATATGATTATGGCTGATGGCTGGAAGCTTAACCTCCGTCCTAAGCTGAAAGAGGATAAAAAGGAGAAGGAAATGGTTCCTGTGGTGGTGAAAACCTGGAATGATTTGGAGAGTGACCTCTTGCCTGTAGAGTATATCGTCAATAGATTCTGTAAGAGTGAATTGGAAGCGTGTGATGAGTTGTCTGCCAGCATTGCTTTTATGGAAAATGAGGTGACAAGCCTTGTTGAAGAGAATGATGATGTATTTGATACAAAGAATTTCGAGAAGGAGAAGGTTAACTTGGCTTCTGTTAAGAAGCGTGCCAAAGTTACTAAAGGTGAAGAACAGGCACGTCTTATAGAGTGGATTGAGTGGCAGAATTCCATCAAGGCAGAAAAGGCCAAGTTGAAGGAAGCCAATGACAAATTGTTGTCTCGTGTAAAAGAGGAATATGAATTGTTGGCGCAGAATGAAATGAGAGTAAAGAATCTTGTGAAGGAGAAGTGGGTAAATGCTATTTCTACTCGCATAGAATCTGAGTTGAGCCGTAGTATCGAACAGTTGAAAAGTCAGCTTTCTGCCATTTCAGACCGCTATGACCAGACTCTTCCTTCTATTGATAAGGAAGTTGAAGATTATGAAAGCAGGGTGAATGCTCATCTTGCTCAAATGGGTTTTGTTCTTTAATGAATGGAGGATTGAGTATGGTTGAAATGAAAAGTGGTTATAAAATGACGGAAGTCGGGGTAATACCTGAGGACTGGGAGGTGAAAAATGTTTCTGAATCATGTTTGATAAAAGCGAGAATAGGATGGCAGGGGCTAAAAAAATCAGAGTATATGTCTTCTGGAGATTATTTGTTGATTACAGGTACTGACTTTGATAATGGACAAGTAAACTGGAAATCTTGTGCTTATGTATCAAAAGCCCGCTATGAGCAGGATAGCAACATTAAAATAAGACCACAGGATATTCTTATATCTAAAGATGGAACAATTGGTAAAGTTGCATATCTCGGGATGATTCCAAAAGCTGGTACATTGAATAGTGGAATATTCGTGATAAGAGCTAACGACAGGAAGATTGATCAAGTTTTTCTGTCGAAAATTTTTATGTCTTTTTATTTTGAAGAATTTTTGAATAGATTGGTAGCTGGTTCAACTATAAATCATCTCTATCAGAAAGATTTTGTAAAATTCTGTTTTCCACTACCAAATAGTGAAGAGCAGACTGCCATTGCCGCAGCCCTTTCTGATGTCGATTCTCTTATCTCTGCCTTAACCAAAAAGATAGAGAAGAAGAAGGCTATCAAGCAGGGCCTTATGCAGCAGCTCCTTACTGGTAAGAAAAGATTGTCAGGATTTAATGATAAATGGAAATCTATGTTATTAGGTGATATAGCAGAAGTCAAAGATGGAACTCACCAAACTCCCCAATATGTAAAGAGTGGTGGAAAACCATTTTATAGTGTGGAGAATGTAACAGCTGATGACTTTAAAAATGTTAAGCATATATCGCTTGAAGAGCATAAGGCTTTAACGAGTAATTATAGAATAGAAAAAGGAGATGTTCTCATGACTCGAATAGGTTCTATTGGTTGTTGTAAATATGTGGATTGGGATGTAGATGCGAGCTTTTATGTAAGCTTGGCATTGCTAAAAATCAACGAGAAATATGACAGTAAGTTTATATCTTACTTATCTAATATAAAATCTTTTAAAGAAGAAGTTATGTTAAACTCTTTGGTTTTTGCTATACCTCAGAAAATTAATTTAGGGAATATATCTCTGATAAAAGTTTATATTCCGACTTCCAAGGCAGAGCAAACCGCCATCGCTAATATCCTTTCCGATTGCGATTCTGAAATCGCAGCACTCGAAGAGAAGCGAGATAAATACAAGGAGATTAAGCAAGGCATGATGCAGCAACTCCTGACAGGCAAGATCCGTTTAATTAAGTAAAAATGATAGCTTATGGACTCACATATAGGCGAACCCGAAAGACCGGTTCAAAACAGATTGCTAGCTCTCTTCAAGGAGAAGCTAAAGTACGAATATCTCGGCAACTATGAGTATCGTACTTGTAATCGTAACATAGAAAGAAAACTTCTCTTCGATTACTTGATGAGTACGAAAAAGTGGTCGGGGGATGAGGCGAAGCGTGCCATTGCCATATTGGAAAAGGAGGCATACTGTACACCTAAGAACATGCAGGAGAAGAACGAGAAGGTGTATTCCCTGCTCCGTTATGGTGCGAATGTATCTCCCGATGTAGGTACTAAAAAGATTACTGTGAATCTGATAGACTGGGAGCATCCTGATAAGAACCAATTCTATATCGCAGAAGAAGTAACCATCAACAGCAGCACGCCTGATAGCTTTACGAAGCGACCAGACTTGGTTATCTATGTGAATGGTATCGCCTTGGCTGTGATAGAACTGAAACGAAGTAAGGTGAGCGTGCATGATGGTATCCGCCAGACGATAGGCAATCAGCAGGAGAATTTTATCCGTCCTTTCTTCTCAACGGTGCAACTGCTTTTTGCCGGCAACGATAGTCAGGGCTTATATTATGGCGTGATAGATACACCCGAAAAGTTCTGGCTCAGATGGAAAGAACCGGATGCAAGCATTCCTAACGAACTGGATAGAAGTGTTACCCAGTGGTTTAATAAGGAACGATTGCTGGAAATGATTCATGATTTTCTGGTCTTTGATGCTGGAGTCAAGAAGGTTTGTCGCCCTAACCAGTATTTTGCCGTAAAGGCAGCTCAACCACGTTGCGAGAAGAAAGAAGGCGGCGTGATATGGGAAGCGCAGGGTAGTGGCAAAAGCCTGATTATGGTTTGGCTGGCAGAGTGGATTCATGAGAATATTGATAATTCACGTGTTGTTATCATCACCGACCGAGAAGAGCTGGATGAACAGATTTCTGATGGTTTCAAGGATACCGGAGAAACTATTGCCCGTGCCAAGAGCGGTGCAGGTCTTATCGGTATGCTTAATGAAGAGGCTCCTTGGCTGCTCTGTACCTTGATTCATAAATTTGGCAAGAAGAATGTGGAAGGTAAGGGCGATATGGCTGGAGTGAAATCAGAGATACCCCTGGAAAAGTATCTGGAGGATATCGTAGCCCAACTTCCTCAGGGATTTAAGGCAAAGGGAAACATTTTCGTCTTCATCGACGAGTGTCATAGAACGCAAGGCGGTTATCTGCATGAAGCCATGAAAACCATCATGGGCAAAGATGTGATGATGATAGGTTTTACGGGTACTCCTCTTCTCCATACGCAGAAGAAAGATACCTGGCAAACTTTCGGACCGCTGATTCATGCCTATAGGTTTAATGAAGCCGTAGAAGATGGTGTGATTCTCGACCTGCGTTATGAGTCAAGAAAAGTTGACCAGTTCTTGGGCAACAAGGACAAGATAGATGCCTGGTTTGAGAAGAAGACAAAGGGGCTGAATAAGGTGGCTGCAGCCCGGCTGAAAGGCAGATGGGCAACTATGCAGAATATCTTCAGTAGTCGCCAGCGCATAGATGCTGTGGTGGGTGATATTTGCTTGGATATGGACACCACGCCGATGCTGGTAAACCGACGTGGTAATGCCATTCTTGTGGCAGACAGCATTTATCAGGCTTGCAGATATTGGGATGCCTTTCAGAAAACAGCCTTAAAGGGACATTGTGCCGTGATTACCAGCTTTGAGGCAAAGGCTGATGATATCAATATGGCATCATCCGGCGAGAACGAATCTGAGGATGAATACAAATATCGCATCTACAAGGAAATGACAGATGGACATAAATGCGTTTCTGCCTTTGAGGCCTATGCCAAGAAGGAATTTATTGACCATCCTAAGAATATGCGCCTCCTGATTGTGGTAGATAAACTGCTTACTGGTTTCGATGCTCCATCTGCCTGTGTGCTTTATATTGATAAGCACATGGAAAACCATAATCTCTTCCAAGCTATCTGCCGTGTGAATCGCGTGGATGGTGATGATAAGGAATATGGCTACATTGTAGATTATCAGAATCTGTTTGAATGCATATCAGGAGCCATTGGCGACTATACTTCTGATGGGGCAGCTTTGAGTGGCTATGACAAAGAAGATATCGAAGGCTATATCAAGGAGAAAAACAAGGCGTGCCGAAAGGATTTGGAAGAAGCCAAGGAACAGGTGGAAGCCTTGCTTGAACTTGTTCATCCTCAAACAAGAGAAGGATTCTTCAGATATTTTGTCTATGATGATAATGCCCCGGAAGAGGAGATGGACAAGCAGTTGGATGATAATGCGGAAAAGCGCTCTAAGCTTTATAAGTATGTGCGCCGCTATCTGAACTGTTATGCCAACTTAGCCAATTCGTTGGAGGATATGGGGTATAGCGAAGCGGAACGCAAGGAGTATGCTGAATGCGCCAAGAAGTATGATGCCTTGAAGCGTGAGATAGAACTGCGCAGTAACGACCATATTGATATGCGGCGTTATGAACCGGATATGCGTCAGGTTCTTGACCTTTATGTAAAGGCTGAGGATAGTGAGGTGATAGCCAAATTGGACGATACTTCTTTCTTGGATATTGTTGCTGCTCAAAATGAAGAACAGCTCAATGATTTGCCTGACGAACTGAAAGATGAATATGGCAGGGCATCAGCAGAGACTGTAGAAGCGAATCTGCGTGAGGTAATCCGTAAGGACAGTCCTTTCAACCCTGCTTATTACGGAAAGCTTTCCATCATCTTGCAGGAGTTAATAGATAAACGTAAGAAGGAAATGCTGGATTACGAAGAGTATATGAAAGAGCTGATAGAACTTGTAAAGAAAGCGAGAGGAAAATCAGCCAATTCATATCCCGAATCCATCAAAACACCTGGTATGCGAGCTCTCTATGATAACTTGGGACAGAATGAATACCTGGCTATTCGGGCTCATGAGGTAATCAGGGAGAATGCCCTTGTTGGTTTCAGAGATAATAGATTGAAACAAAGAAAATTGATCAAAGCACTCGCAAAATTGTTGGGAGACGAAATGGCACAGAAGATATATGATATAATCAAACTTCATGATGAGTATGGAAAAGGTTACTGTTAGTAATATTGATATTGAGGTGGAACGTAAGAATATCAAGCATATCCATCTTGCCGTGTATCCGCCTGATGCAAGGGTTCATATTTCGGCTCCGGAGTTTATGACGCTAGAAAGTCTCCAGCTTTATGCCATCGACCATCTGGTATGGATTCGTCAGGCCATTGCTCGAATCAATAGCACTGATAGACAGACTGACCGCATCTATGTATCGGGTGAAGACCATTATTACATGGGGCGTCGATATTTGCTTAAAGTTCACGAGAAGGGTTTTGGACCAACGGTTAAAATCAGTGGCAGATATATCAACCTATTCGTGAAGTATGGTGCAGACAAGGTGTATCTGGCTAATGCCATGAAGGAGTGGTATCGAGCTAAGTTGATGCATTTGCTGGATACGCTGGTTCCTAAATGGGAAGAGAAGATGGGCTTGAAATGTGGTGGCTTTACTATTCGGGAAATGAAGACAAGGTGGGGTAGTTGTAACCAGCGCACCCATAAGCTTCTCTTTAACCTGGAATTGGCGAAGAAACCTAAGTCCTGCATCGAGTATGTGGTGGTGCATGAGTTAGCCCACATCGTGTCTAAAAATCACGATGCTCAGTTTAGAGCTGTCCTTGACAAGCACATGCCTATGTGGGAGAAGTACAGGGATGAACTGAATGAATTTATTCTATGAAGAGATTCTAAAATAGAAATGCTTATGCATGAAATGAACAAAGACCTGCCTTACGAGCAGCAGGTAAAAGTCTTGCTCCGCCATTACGACCAGCTGGTGGAGGAGAACAAGGCCTTGAAGGCTCGAATAGAGGAAATGACCCGGTATGGAGATCCTGCCGAGCTGAAGAAAAAGCTGGATTCTCTGCCTTCCAATGTCAAACAGCTCAGGGAACTCTATCGTGAAAGAGATTCCAGAATCAACTGGGGCAAGAAGAAACTGGTGAACTATCTGAGAAGCGCTGGAGTAAAAATCCCACCTCTCATGTCGTTCACAAGAGCTGTGGAAATGGTAATAGAATTACCTACCCATCCATAAAAGTCGAGGAGAGGAAGTATAGCGCTAAAAATGCGCACTTTCTCTCTTTTTTTTGTTATTCTGTAGTTAATTTTTATTCAAGTATTAACGTTTCTGAAAAATACACCCTCCTATTTTTGCTATGTGGGTAACGCATTTGGCTGTTCCAACTATTAGTAGTAAATTCGCATAAATTTACAATTAATATGCTGGATATAGCAGAACATAGAAGGGTGTTGATTCTGGAGAATTTAGCTCAGCTAGACAAAAGAATTGATAAGATACAGGAAGAATGCATCATCTTGTATCTCAATTCATTTATTGGTGGCAAAGCTGAACAGATATCTGCATATCAGTTTTCTAATATCACGCATATAAAGTGTGATACAGTGCTCAGAGTGCTGAAGAGAAGTGTAAGTCTTCAGCCTTTGCAGCAGAGAAGATGGTGCTGCTGTATCCTATATAATTGGGATAGAATCGTTGATGAACTGATCAAACGACATACGGCGGAAGGTAAGAAGTTTGACAAGAGTCAGTTTGAAAAGAATTTCAATGAAGCCTTTTCGCAGTGGATTACTTTTGCGAGAGACTTGAAGCAACTTAACAATTTGGAAGCACATATAGCAAAATACCAAAAGCTTTTTGTGCCTAAAAATAAATAATGAATAACAATAATATTTATCTAAAAAAATCAACATGAAACGAACTAATACACTTACCTAGGGAAGACTTGTCTACCGGCATCGAGGATGCCACCCTAAGAAGCTCTCCTTGGCTATTCTAGTCTAGCCCTCCGCGTACCAATTAGAGGACCATATCAAGTTTTAGTAATAATTTAAACTACTTAAGATATGGATAGAATATCATTTTTTAGAATTATCCGTTTTTTGTGTAAAAACGGTGGTGTTTGCTTGTACAAGAATGTTGTGTATGTACAGTCTAATAGCAAATATATAGAGAATAATTACGAGAATTCTGATGAAGACATAAAACCACATACTGATGAATAGAAGTTTCCATTTTGCAGGTTCCGTAACCTATATAGAGAACTATTATGAGAGTCATGAACATCAACATAAGGATTCCGATGATTCTTCTGAAATGAAGAATGATACCGATGAAGTTGTTTTTGAACAGAGTGTTAAGGTGAAGTGTGCTTCATCTTCTGCGGGAAGAAGTGCCGAGAATCTCTTTTCTACTCCTGAGGGTGAAAAGGATGTGGGGCTTACGGGGAAGATGGCGGATGCTTTTGTGAAATATCTCAAGCTGCATCATATTTCAGACAGTCAGCTTTCCACTTCCGATGGTTTGTTGAACAAGAGTGTGGTGGCGTTTTTCCTGCGTTGGTCTAATCAGGGCTATGTGAGTGCTGGTGTTCCTAATGGCTCATCCATCACTCGTTTTCTGCACGATGATTGTCATCTGGAACTGGGTGTTACCCAAAAGTCGTATGGCAATTATATCAGAAAGAAGATCAATGACGGGAATATAGATTATGAGGTAGAGGGTTTTGTGGAGGATTTCGCAAAGTCTCACAATATATAGAATCTTGCGCCGAATGATAGACTTCATTTGACGTAAAGAAAATAATTATATCTCTGTAAAATATTGATATAGAGGGGCAAGACGATGGTTTTGTCCCTTTCTTGTTTCCGCCGAATTCAATTTGGCGCATTCGGCGGAAAAGGCGTAACGGAGCATTTTATCTACTTTTGCCCCAGATTTCAGAACGATAC
>NZ_QUCG01000082.1:0-570 GCF_003473645.1 Prevotella sp. AM23-5
CTAAATCGTTAGCAGTCACATTCTTTAAAGAACTTAACATACTGACATTCAATCAATAAAAGATTTTGCTGTGACTCGCTGCGTGCAACATCTTCAATTATCAATCTCCTATTTTGTAGTAAGACTAATTGTTCAATATATATCAGTTGTTTGTCGTAGCTCATATATCCAAATAAAAAGTAAAGCCTCATCTTAGTACACATCGTTGAGAGGAGTGGTGGGATTTATAGCTACAAAAATGTGGCTTTAATTCGCCTTCTCCAAATATTTTCTAAGAAACCAGCTTATCGGGTAGAGAATTTTACGCAAAAGTTCTAAATTCCATAAATTTCTCCTATATAGTCATGGGATATTTAGAAAAATATCGTATCTTTGTCCCCGAATTGAGGCGTTCTTTGCATATTGCAAAATACAGAAACGAGCAGAAGTCCGCTCGTTTCCATATTGTTACCTATATAATATAGGCAAACGCCCAACTTCTTGATTTTCAATCAAAGTCCAATTTAGAGCGAGTTAGATTCGTTAACACTTCTCAAAGGAGTTCATCCCCCCATCTTCCTCCCCTATCTC
>NZ_QUCG01000082.1:580-13372 GCF_003473645.1 Prevotella sp. AM23-5
CTTCTCAAAGGAGTTCATCCCCCCATCTTCCTCCCCTATCTCATAGGGGCAGTATCAGTTATGAAAACGGACATTAAAAAGTGCGATAGCACCGTCCTAACTACCTATTTTTATATAGTTAGGGCGGTGCTATCGCTAAATTTCAAGACCATTTACCGCAAAAACACAAAGTAAACTACCGTTAAAATACAAAGTAAAACGTCGCAAAAATATAAAGTAACTGTAGAAAACATGATTTACGATAAAGCCATATCAAGGGTAGATGGAGTAAAGGTTATACCTTTGGCTACATTAAAAGACTAGAAAAAGCTAATTTTTCGATAGAAAACTAAGAAAAAGTTTGTTTTCTATCAAAAATTTGACTATCTTTGCACCCAAATGAGAAATATTCTAATTACATTAGGCAATATTCCAGTAACATCTTCGGTCATTGCTTCGCTATATCCAGATGTAAAGACCAAGTTTGCAAAAGTTGCACAGCTGGAAAAGGCGGGTGAAATCATCCGCCTCAGGCGAAATCTGTTCGTTGTAAACCCACAAGAAACGGGACAACCACTCTCTTCCGGACTTATCGCCAACCATCTGTTGTCTCCATCTTATGTATCTATGCAGACGGCATTGAGATATTATGGTTTAATACCCGAAGCAGTATATACAGTTCAATCCATGACTTTTAAGACAGCAAAGGAATACAATACACCCATAGGCAACTTTTGCTACTATCATATTTCAAGACCCACCTATCCTATAGGAATTACGCAGATAAAGGAAGAAAACAATGTCTATATAATGGCTACTCCAGAAAAGGCATTATGTGATTTGATTGCCAACCAGCCAGGTATCAAACTGAGATACAAAAAGGAAGCATTAGAGTTTCTGGAAGAAAACCTAAGATTTGATATGGACAGATTCTACCAGCTCAATCCCAAGATATTCGAAGAATATGCAAATATAGGGAAAAAGGCAACATCCATACGCACAATATTAAAACTCTTACAACATGAATGAGATATACCAAAATATGTTATCAGCTTATGATCTTTCTACAGATCAGGCTAAAAGAAATGCTACTTTTGAGGTAAACCAGCAAATAATTCTTGCCGGTTTGTACCAAGGCGGCTTCTTCGAAAAGGCAGCTTTTTATGGTGGAACCTGCCTACGCATTTTCCACGGTTTAAATCGCTTCAGTGAAGATATGGATTTCTCTTTATTGAACAAAGATGAAAGTCTTGACTTCTCCCAATACTTCCAACCAATTATCGACGAGTTTGATGCCATCGGGAGAAGAGTGGACATACAGAAGAAGGACAAGAAGAATTTTGGAAAAGTAGAATCAGCCTTTTTAAAAGATACCACCGACGTTTATGACATTTCCTTTCAAACAGAAAAGTCCATCAAAATCAAAATTGAAGTAGATACCAATCCACCTCTCCATTTTACTACGGAGCAAAAACTTCTGATAGAGCCTCGTTCTTTCATGACAAGATGCTTTACCCTTCCCAACTTATTTGCCGGCAAAATGCACGCATTAGTTTATCGAGCATGGAAAAACCGGGTAAAAGGACGCGATTGGTATGATTTCGAATGGTACATCCGAAATAGAATTCCTCTAGATTTCAGACATCTACAGGAAAGAATCAAAGAATTTAATGGATGCGAGAAATCAAAAGAAGAATTCATTGCCGACTTGGAGCAAAGACTAAAATCTGCAGACATCAAACAGGTAAAAGCAGATGTGATGCCGTTTATAAAGAATCCTAAAGAAATGACAATCTGGTCCAACGAATACTTTCTGCAATTGGCAAAAATGATAAACTTTGAATAGTTAAGGTATCTCCCATCCCTATCACATAGGGGCAGTATCAGTTTTGAAAACGGACATTAAAGGGGGTGGGCTTCCACATTTCACAAGAGAAAAGAGAGGGGAATTGCGGCAAGCATTCCCCCCTATATATATAATAAGGTGTAAGCTCAGGAGTACAATCGGGAAAGGAAGAGGTAAATAGGCTTCAGCGGGAGAAAGACATTCCTCTCCAACTACATCTCCCAAAAGTTTAAGAAATGCTAAAAAGGCCCTTTTTGGGCATTTTTCACTAAAAAAATGCATTTTTGGGACAATTGATTCAAATCAAGGCAAAATTGAACCAATTTGAACCAATTCAGTTTCATTTATTTTATATATCTTTGCACCCAAATATGAGTTAGTTATCAACGTAAATTGATATTCTTAACGATTGTATAAAGTAAATGAAATTATTCTTATAGGGGATATGACAATACTACTTATCATATTAATAGGAATCGGAATATTTGTACTTCTCGGCATTCTGGGCTGGGGAATACAGCTTTTGGGATTTCTCGGAGGACTCTTAGGTGAAGGCATCACTGGATGCATAGGATGCTTCATCAAGTTCTTTTGGGTGATTCTGCTAATAGCTATATTTATTGCGCTGATACAATAACCAGTCATTTAATCTTAAAAACAATAACCATTATGACATATTGCAAGAAATGCGGCGCAATGCTGCAACCGGGAATGAAATTCTGTACGAAGTGTGGACAACCTATTGACTTGCAACCACAGGCTCCAACCCAGCCACAAGGAGTTAGCAAGCCTCAACGTCCTCAACCACTGAAAGCTATGGCTCCTCAACAGCCTATGAAGCCTCAACCTATGAGACCTCAAGCACCGGGTATGCCCCCAAAACCGATGCAGCCTCAGCGCCCAGTAATTCCTCAGGCTCCACAGTCTCCACAAGCCCCTCAGACTCCACAAGCCTGCAAGGGTATGTTTACCAATGCCGTTCGCTCTGTAGCAAACGCCATGACTGGTGGTGCGCTCAATCGCCAGATTGCAGAAGAACAGAGAAGAGCCGTTAACCAGCAAGCTACTGAAAGCCAGTCGGAAATCCGTGATGCCAGAAATGCACAGCAGCAGGCTGAACAGGCACAGATTGCAGCCGAAAGAGAAGCTGAACGTAGCCGCGACCGCCGCAGTATGGAAGCTGTGGATGGTGTTGACGTGGTAAGAGGCAGAACCATCTGGAATATCCAACCAGGAGAAATCGCTCGCAAGATTAGCGAACGGGAACTCGACGAAATAGAAAAACTGAAAGGTATCATCGTTCAGGAAGGTTGCACCGCCATCATTTTTGCCAATGGTGAGCTGGTTTCAACCCTCTCAGCAGGTGCATACCTCTTTTATAAGTCTGTAGAAGAAGAGCAGGCTGCTATCAAGAATGCGGTAGAAAAGGCTGAGAAAGATATGGCTGAAGCCGAAAAGCGTGAACGAGACCGCAAGCGCCAGGCTGAGCCTACCTTCCGCCAGCTCGGTATCGTAGGAGAAGTAGGCCGTGGCTTCAACTGGCTCGGTCGCATCATCTTCGGCGAAAAGAAAGGTGAACAGAAAGAAAAAGCCAAGAAGCGCCAACTGGATTATGCCCGCATCTTAGCCCGCATCACCCAGGCTCCTATCCTGTCAGTCTATATCGTCAGCAACCGTTTCATCACCCTCACCTTCGGTGGAGCAATGAACGAGAATGGCGAACTTGCCTTTCAGCCATACACCATTCCGATGGGCATCCATGATGTGCAGATTGGAGTATCTCTCCAGATGAGCATCAGCGATATTCATACCTTCGCCACCAATTACCTTACCGACCGCAACAGCGTAACAACTAGAGAATTACAGCAGTTGCTCAATGGTACCGTAGAAACCCTGTTGCGCCAGGAACTCCGCAACCAGAACTACGAGTCTGCCGGACTGACTGCCGAAACTGTAAATGTACTGAAAGAGAAGATCCGCCAGACCATCAACCAGCAGGTATTCGGCATAGAATGCACTCAGGTTCTGAATATCACCGACAGCAACCAGGACTTTGAGCGTTTCCGTCAGGTAGAACGCCAGCTCTATAACACTGAGAAGGAACTCGACTTCATGCACCGCACCGGAGAATTCCGCAACCGTATGGAAGTAGAGGCCAACTCCCAGCAGATTTCTTCAGCACAAAATACCGAGGATTTGCGCCATGCCCTCCAGGGTATCAACCAAGACCAGTTGCTCCACGATGATGAGTTGGAGGAATTCGTCCAGATGCTCGAAAGTCAGAAGCGCATCCGCCAGGCTAAGACCCAGGAAGAGGAGTTCGAAGCCCTGGAAGACCTCCGCAAGAACCGTCTAGTCAAGCAGGAGGAAATGGAAGTGCTCGAAGATGAACTTGCACACAAGAAGATTCCTCGTGAGGAAATCACGGAAATCATGCGCATCCAGAGCCAGCAGAACATCGACACAGCCCGTCTCAAGGCAGAATGGGCACTCGATGATTCCCGTACCGACCACGACTGGGAACGTGAAGATCTGGAACGCCGCCGTAACTGGGGCATCGAAGATGAAGAGCGTGAACGCCAGTGGATGCTGGAAGAAAAGGAATACAACCGCGACTTCAACCGAAAGGCGAAGGAGGATGATTACGATTTCCAGCAGATGATGCGTCAACGCGAACTGGATAAGGAAGACCATCTCCTGGCACGCAACGAGAAACTGGAAGACGACCACCTTGCCTATGAGCGCAACCGCCAGGAAAAGATGGACGATGACCAGTTGGAAGCCAACCACCATCAGCGCCAGATGGATAAGCTGCAGCAGATGGCTCAGATGCAGGCACAGCTCGACCAGCAGAAATATCAGCACGAAGAAAACGTAGCCACCATTCAGAGCAATGAACAGATGAATCGTGACAACCATTTCGCCAATATGACCGCCGAACAGATTCGTGCCGCACAACTCTCCCACCTCACCGGAGATGCACAGGTAGCTATGGCAAACGCCTATAGCGGCGAGAAGGAAGCCGAAAACCTGCGACAGACTGCAGCAGAAAAGGAAGCGATGATGCAGCAGATGCTACAGATGCAACAGCAGAACAGCAATGCTCAGATGGAAGCCATGATGAAGATGGCCGGCATGATAAAAGATACAGCCACCGGCATCAGCGGCACCCAGCAAAGCCAGCAGCAACAGCGCATCAATCAGTTGGAAGAGGAAAACCGACGCCAGCAGGAGCGAGTAGATCATACCCAGGATGTGGCTATGAACAACATCTCGCAGGTAAGCACTGCTGCCGCCAACAATCTGAACGCCTTCAATGGTGGACTCGGTGGAAATTCTGCAGGAAGCCAAGCAGCTCCACAACAGGCAGCTCCTCAGCAGGAATTG
The DNA here is from genome assembly GCF_003473645.1 of Prevotella sp. AM23-5. Taxonomy (NCBI): domain Bacteria; kingdom Pseudomonadati; phylum Bacteroidota; class Bacteroidia; order Bacteroidales; family Prevotellaceae; genus Prevotella; species Prevotella sp. AM23-5. The sequence goes on from NZ_QUCG01000082.1 coordinate 5,793, forward strand.
ATAGAATGCCAGTGCTACAACTGTGGACACACCATCCACATTGCACCAGGCACTCCAAACTGTCCAGACTGTGGCGCACCGTTCCAATGGTAAGCCCTCTCCAGAAAATGCAACAAGAAGTCTAAACATATAAAGTAATCAGACTATGAGCGATATTAAACTTGATGGTGATGCGGCTGTGGTAGGCGGAATCCATTCCGACTCCCACAATACGCAAAACAACTATAACACCTCAACAACAACCCATACCACCAACAACAGTACGGTTAACAACCAGACTGTATATGAGGCACAGAAGACTCAGACTGAGATCTATCAGCAGAATGAGACTCTCTTTCTGCAGGCTGTGCAGGAACGACTGGTGGATGGCAAGTTGGATAATCAGAAGTTGGCAGAGCTCAACCAGTTGAGCATCCAATGGCATATTGCTCCCCTAAGAGCCAACCAGATCATAGATCAGGTACGTCAGAACATCCATATCCTGCAAGGCAGCAAGGGCAACGAATTCCTGGCAGAGCAGATTCTGACCGAGGTCTTCAATGCCATCCAGACCAACCATACCGACATTCTGAAACGCAAGTTCAACAGTCTGGAGCAGTTGGCACGTGTGATGACGAATGATAACAACATCCAGTTCTACTATCATCTGTTGCTTGCCTCGATGTATCCCGACAAGTGCGCCCTTGCCTTCTTCGGTTCCCGTACCGATAACTACTGGCAACTCTTCTGGGCTCATGTAGCGTTCATCAAGACCGGCAATATCGACAATGCCACCGTGCTTCTGCCAAGAATGGGCGGTTTCGGTTGTCCGCAAGGCGACATTGCCCTGCTGATGGCTCTTGATAATCTTGCCGACTACCACAAGAATGGAAAGCAGGATTACTACAGACAGCAGACCATCCTGTATCTCGACCAGGCCGTACAAAACGGAATGAGTGAACCGCTAAGTGCCCTATGGTATGCCGTGAAAGAGATGTTGGAGGATAAGCCTCAGCCAGAAGAATGGTATCAGTTCTATTGCGATACGACCCTTTCGGAATTTATCCCGAAGGAGAAGAGCAAGATGGCTGTACCACCTCAGATGCCTACACCTCCTCCGATGCCAAAGTTTAATGCCCAGAACGTGAAGCTCAACCAGATGAGAGGCTTCAATCCTCTGCAGGCTGCCAATAATATGGGATTGGGAAGCGTCAATGCGATCAGTCAGCAGCCTCAAATGGCAAGTATGCCAGGCGGTGCAACTCCTCCACCTATGCCGGGACAAAGCAAGGCGGCTCCACAGCCGGAAGCCGTGCAGATGGCATCAGAAGCTAGAACAGCCGATGAACCCATCGACCAGCCCGACCCCTTGGAAGACCACTACGGCATCATCCTGACAGATGGCAATGCACTGGCTAGAAAATACGGTTGCACCATCCAGGAGGTATATGATGTCTTCAACGACTTCATACAGAATGCCTACGACCAGCAGATGTACTGGACATTCCTCGACATCTCGCAATATGGACTGGATTCCACCCATGAGACTCCATCCTGGATAGAATGCAATGAAGCAGTATCCCGCTGCATCGCAGACAACAACCTGACAGCTGGTCCCGACCTACACCTATTTATAATAGGAGGTGACGATGTGATTCCTATCCCTCGCGTCGAAGACCCATGGCCGTATGGCGGCGAGCGAATCCCTACAGATACGTGCTATGCCTTCGAAGGCACCTATATCGTAGATTTGCTGGATAGTCGCGATTCAGACTTCACCGTAGGTTGCGCCCGCAACAATGTGGCCCGTCTGCCTTTGGAAGACGGTCAGCTCGATACGGATATCCGAAGCGACATCGGTGCTTACTTCAACATCAGCAGTATGTATGGCGGCGGTATTCCTGTTGGCAATGTTCTGATGATCAGCAACCGCGACTGGATTCCAGCCAGCTGCACGATGACCCAGCACCTGCCACTCCTTTACAATACCGACGATCCTGAGCTGATCCGCAACGGAATGTATATCAGTCCGAAGCTGCTGACCGAAGATTCGGAAAGCCTCAGCATCTATTGCAAGTCTTTGGACAAGGCAGATATGCTGATGTTCAATCTTCATGGTGCCGATGCAGAGGGCATGTGCGGATTCTATAGTGAGGATGAAGCTTTCAATCCTTCGCTCCTCAACCAAGGCAGGGCAAGAGTCTTCAATACCGTGGCTTGTTTCGGAGCCCGATATGCCGGTTACAAACGAAACGACTCCATGTTGCTCAGCGCCCTCTACGGAGGTGGCGTATTGCTCTATACCGGTTCGCTCATTCCGGTTCCGATGTTCTCTAATGAGGAAACGGATGAAGCCCGCCAACTTCTGTTGAATCCAGGCACAGGCAGCGAGGTGCTGATGCGCCTCTATCCGCTCTATCAGTTCAAGGGTATGACGGGCGGAAAGGCGATGCTCCAGGCTAAGTGCGATTACTTCAACATGTGCCGACATGTAGAGGATGACTGTTTCTCTATGAGCACCGCCCTGATGTTCTGCCTCTACGGCAACCCGATGCTCCATGTCCGTCGCAGGGAATATGTGGTAGAATCTGCACTGCAGAATGATGCGATGCCACCAGCTCCTATCAAGGCAGACGGCTCTCCGCTCAAGAAGACCATGCGACAGCGCCTGCTGCAGAAGGATAAGAGCAACCAGTCGCTCATCGACCAGATTCGTGGTTATGTGGATGAGAATCTCAATGCCATCCGAAACATGGTAGAGCAGCATCTGTACCAGCAGCTGGGCTTGAAACCGGAAATGCTGGATAGCATCGACCAAGTAAGCCGACCTACCATCGACGGCAATTACGAAACGGGATATTCATTCAACTATCACGACGCAAGCCGCCAATATGGAGCAGACACCTTCGTAGAAGTAGATGCCCAGGGCAAGACGAAGCGAATCTATACAACGAAATAATCTGTCCCCTACAAAGGGATTCTATAGTAAATAACAAAAATAATAACAATCATAAAAACTGAAACATATGGGATTTTTTGGTTTTAAATCTTCCAAGGAAGTAGAAGAAGAAAAAAGACAGGCTGCCGAAGAAGCAGCGAGAAGAGTGGAACAGAACAACCTGACCAACCTCAGCAACCTGAGCAAGGGTAGTCAGCTGAACTTTGCCATCCCTTACTTTGATGTCTTCGACCCACGCCTGCAAGATTATGGCGTACCTGTATCTGTACATGGTGCCGTAGTATATGCCATCGAGGATATGGATCTCTTCCATAGTGTGAACCGAAATGAGGGTTACAGCGACGAGACTTTCAAGAACAAGCTTCGTGGCCAGCTCACCAAGTTCATCAAGAGTGTAGTTAGCAATGCCCCTTCTGACGCTCAGATTCCTGTAGTTCAGATTGAACGCAAGATTTTTGAGATTAGCGAACTCATCCAGCAGCGTGTTACTCCACAGGTAGAGAAGCTTTTCGGCATCACCATCCGCAGTCTCGACATCACAGGCATCAACGTGGATAAGGAGAGCCGTGGCTATCGTGAACTCAAAGCCCTCACTGCCGATCTGGAGAAGGAGCGTATGATGGCTCAGCATAATGCCCAGATTTCCAACTTCAACCTCAACAACGACCTTCAGCAGGATATGCTCAAGAAGCAGTCTGAGCTGAATCTCGATGCCATGGGCAGAAAGCAGGAACTCGACCTTGGCGGTCAGGAGGAATTGCAGCGCATGAACTTGGAGAACCAGCGTGAAACCATGCGTATTCAGCGTGAGGAGATGCAGCGTGCTTCTCGTCTCCAGACAGAGCAGACCTTTATGGGTGCTCATCAGGCAAACCTCAATGCTGGTGTTCTCAACAATGCCACAGATAATGGCATCAATGCCTTCCGCCAGCAGACTATGGGTGGTGGTATGAACAACATGGGTCAGATGGGCGGAGCTCCTCAGATGCCAGGTCAGAAAGGCATGGGTGATGCACCTCAGATGCCGGGAATGGGTGCTGCAGTTCCTCAGGTACAGTATTATATTGGCATCAATGGTCAGCAGTATGGTCCATGCGATTGGAACAAGCTCCAGCAGCTCGTTCAGCAGGGTCAGCTCACCCAGCAGTCATACGTTTGGAAGAAAGGCATGGCGCAGTGGGAGTTTGCCGGCAATGTAGCAGAACTCGCTCCATTGTTCCAAGGCACCGCCCCACAGATGCCGGGAATGCCTCCTACTATGCCGGGGATGTAATAGTCTTTCAATAATTAATCTTTAACAATTAAAGATATTAACAATTATGTTTTCAAAAGAATTAGAGAATTTGATTCAAGCAACCCTAGAAGATGGTGTTCTTGAAGACTATGAGAAAGCTGCGCTCGTAAAACGTGCGACAGCAGAAGGTGTTGATCTCACCGAGTTGGAAATCTACATCAACTCCATATTGCAGAAACGCAAGAAAGAACACGATTTGGCAGAAGATGCCAAACAAGAAAAGATTGACCAAAAGAAGAAAGAGGAATTTGGTAGAGTATGCCCTAATTGCGGCAGACAGATTCCTCCTATGACCGTGAAGTGTGAGTGTGGGTATGAGATTACGACCCCTGTTAATTCTGTTTCTTCAGTTCAGATTCTTTCAAAGAAGTTAAGCGAGATAACCTTAACAGAATCTGAGAAAAAAGAAATAGAAGAGGCTGCTCCTTTTCAAAAAAACGGTCTAAAGGAGAAATTCATTGCTGACAAGAAAATAGATATAATATCTACATTCCCTGTTCCTAACACCAAAGAAGACATCATTGAATTTTTAGCTTTGTCAGTAGCAGGAACTAACAAGAAATTGGGCTTCCTTGACATAAAAATTAACTGCTATAAAATGGTGGCAATTGCAGGTATTATTATACCTATTGTTGGTTGGATGTTTGGTGCACTTTTTCTTATATCTAAATCTTTTGCCGAAGAGAAATTGAAAAAGGCTTGGCGCGAGAAATTTGATCAAGTGATGTCTAAAGGACGTAGCTTGCGAGGTGATGCTGAATTTACTAAGCAACTAGACTATTACGAAAGCATCTTAGAAGAGTAATGGATTCAGGAATTATCATTTCGCTAATACTTGGCTCCGCAAGTATAGTTAGTTCTATCTGTTTTAGATTCATTCCAGGATTACGTAGAAGTAAAATAGAAAGATTAGAAAAGAAAGTCAGCACATTAGCACAAGATATAGACTCTTTCTATGCCATAGAGCAATCTCTGCTAGAGCAACTTTCAGCAGCAACTGGGAAAAATAGCAAAACGCTAAAGGAAAATACTAGAAAGCAAGTAAAGATAGAAAAAGGAAGAGCACTAAGTTCTTATGCTTGTCCAAGCGGAATTGCTTCTTATTTATAAACAAGACGATGTCGTAAACAAGTACGACATCGTCTTAGAAACTATAACGAAGAATTATGGATACATTTGTAGAAAAATTAAACAACAATCCTATCTTCCAGCTATCCTTATCATCCAAAGAGTTGTTTCATAGCAACTTTTTGGCATGGTTAGCAGAAGATAAGAATACGCAAGCCCTTTTCAAAAAGATTCTTTCTACCTGGTTAGGAGAAGATACTTTTGATTATAATACAGATTGTATGGAAGTCAAACGCGAATACAAGAATTTTGATTTTAGTATTTGCGAGAAAATAATCAACGATGAGGAATCAGAAACGGGAAAAATCCGTCTGGTTCTAGAGAATAAATTCAAGAGTATAGCTTATAAGGCTCAGCTTGAAAATTATCAAAAGAAAGTTGACGCTCTTAACGAAGAGGCAGACAAAGCACAATGTAAAGTAGAGTTGAAGTTAAAAAGACTCAATACTGCAAAGTTTGAGAATTGGAAAGGAAACGCAAAACTTCCAAAGACAAAGTATATCTTACTCACATTAGCTGAAGATTTCTTAGACAAAGAAGCTGTCAAACAATCCGGATGGATAATTGTGACATATGCAGATTACTCTAAAACCCTACACGACAATCTGGCTCTTGTCAAAGATAAGTTTTACAAGGAACTTCTGGAAAAATATTGCGAGTTTATTGATGCATTCTACACATATACCAACAACTGTTTGGAAAAAATTAAATATACTGACAATTGGGAAATTCTCAAAAATGAGGATTTTTCCACCCTCCGCTGCAATGATATATGGCAGAAGCTTGTTATGCACCAATGTGCCTTGCAATTAACCAAGAAACTAGAAAAGAAGTTTGGTGAAGATTTTCAGCCAATAATCGTCACTTCTGATCAAGAAATCTGGGGAGAAAATGGTACTGAAAATAAAGACAAATTATTTATGAGAGTTAGCTACTACCATGGTGAAGCCCTCCTTGAATTGAAGTATCTTATCCCCCAAAAGGGTATCTTTGTGCTCCAACAGCAAGGTAACCATCCTTTGAGAGCCGGTTTTTTAGATATGCTTTCGAAAAAGCCAAAATATTCCAAAGAACATGATACAAAGAATTGGAATGAAGAGACTGATAGGATCATTAGAGGAGCTAAACTTGCAACTATGGTTCCCCCTAAGAAAGTGGAATCAGAAGATAAGCCCCGATACAATTCTTTTGGAGTTTTCTATTATAACGATTTAAATACCGTTACTAAAAATATAGAAAATACGCTTGATGATATGATTGACAATATCAATCAAGTTATTAATCTTGTAAAATAGCAAAACAAGTGAACAAATAAAATTATTTTTACTATGTACAACGAGAAGTTAGAAGCACTCATCACTGCAGCATTGGCAGATGGTGTATTGACTGACAAAGAGAAGAATCTTCTCTTCAAGAAGGCCGAGGCCATGGGCATCGACCGCGACGAGTTTGAACTGGTACTTGAGGGTCGTCTTGCTAAGCGCAAGAAAGAAATGGAAGCACAGGCTCCTCAGGCAGCTAAGCCTGCTAAGAAGGAAGGTGCAATTCCACAGGAACTTGATGACCTCATCAAAGAGTACCTTACCGACGGTATCATCTCTACCAAGGAGCGTCAGGTACTTTTGAACAAAGCACAGGCTCTGGGTTTGAATGTTGACGAGGTTGATCTGTACATTGATGCACAGCAGCAAAAGGCTGATCAGGCCGTAGCAGCAGCTATGAACAAGCGTCGTGGCAAGACCTGCCCTTACTGCGGTAGTTCTGTTCCTGAACTGACTGACAAGTGCCCTAATTGTGGTAGCAACATCACACCTGAGGCAAGTGAGGAGTTAGAAGACATCTTCGAGCACCTCGAATCTGCATTAGTTAACTTCAAGTCTGGAGAAGATGTAGAGAAAAACAAGGCAGAAGTAGAGCGCTATGTTCGCAAAGCAAGAATGTATTATGGCAACAACCCTAAGATTCAGCGCTTGCTTGATGAGGTTGAGGCAGAATCTGAAGCAGCAAAGGTAGATGCAAAAAAGAGATTCTGGTTGGATTTAATAAGAAGAAATAAGCAGATTGTAATAATTGTTGTAGGATTTATTGGTCTTGCTGTTTTTTGTTTTACTGTTTATAATTTGCTTTCTCCTGACAAAGCTTACAATAATGCCCTAAAAGAGGTTGAAGCAACAACTGAGCAAGTTGTGGATATCCTTAATTCCGCAACACTATAATTTA
>NZ_QUCG01000083.1:0-12277 GCF_003473645.1 Prevotella sp. AM23-5
TTATCTCAAATTTTAACGAACTATTGTAAATTAGAATACAATATTATAATATAGTCTCTCAAATATGACCTTCAATACTAATCATAAAGTTCAATGTTCAAACCTCAAAGTTCAAAGTATCTCTACTCCTCTTTCTCAGCATTATACAATGCTATGTCACCTCGTTCGCCGGTTCTAATTCTGACGGTATCCAGTACAGGAATCACGAAGATTCGCCCATCTCCCACTTCGCCAGTCTGTGCAGCTCCCTGGATGGCAGCGATGGTTGGCTCCACATTCTTATCACGAACCACAATATTCAAAAGTACGCGTTCGATGCTGCTGGTATCGTACATCACACCACGATAAATGCGAGCCTGGCGCATCTTTCCCTCACCTCTTACATTATAATAAGAGAACCACTCGATGTCGGCAGCCAAAAGTGCCTTCTTGACATCCTCGAATCTAGACTTGCGGATAATTGCCTCAATCTTCTTCATAATCCTTTAATAATTAATAATGTGTTACTACTTTTATTGATTGTCTCTATTGAAAACGGACCATCTTTGATTGTCACTCAAATCAAGTCATCCTTTACATTATGTTCGTTTTCGGCTGCAAAATTAATACATTTTATCAGCATTTTAAAGTAATTAAAAACATTTCGTTGCTACTCTTTCACGATTATTTTAAATTTATCCAGTCATATCGCATTCTCCTTACAAATTGTAAGCATTCAAGCTTTTCTTCGTTACAATTTGAAAGAAGACTAAATTTTATTATTATTTCCTGTATATATTTTCTTGTCTATTCCAACAAAAAGTCGTACCTTTGCAACCGAAATCAAACAAATAGTCATCGAAAACATTCGAAAGGCTATCAAAAAGTCAAGCCTCACAAGAGGCAAGACGTGAGAGATAAAAGAAGAGTATTCAAACTTAAAGGACAACGCAATATGAAAGAAACAGTTCATTTCACCAAGATGCATGGGGCGGGCAATGACTACATCTATGTAGATACCCAGCTGTACAACATCCCAGACCCCGAAAAGGCAGCCATAGCTTGGAGTGCTTATCATACAGGCATCGGAAGCGACGGACTGGTTCTCATCGGAAAGCCACAGGATGGCAGAAGAGCCGACTATTCGATGCGCATCTTCAATGCCGATGGTTCAGAAGCGATGATGTGCGGCAATGCAAGCCGATGCATCGGAAAGTATCTTTATGAAAAAGGATTGACCCGAAAAGAAACCATCCGACTGGAGACGCTATCGGGCATCAAGATATTGAAATTGCATCTTCAGGATAACAAGAAAGTTGTGGATTCAGTAACAGTGGATATGCTGAAACCGAGACTGGAAAATCCACAGCAATTCAAAGGTCCTTCGGTACTCGAAGCCGATGGCAGAATCTTCGAAGGTACCTATGTCTGTATGGGTAATCCGCATTTCGTAACCTTTGTGGATGATATCGACACCATCGACATCGCCCACTATGGCAAGATTCTAGAAAGAGACGAAGCCTTTCCTCAACGATGCAACATTGAGTTCGCACAAATTACAGACACTGACATTATAAGGACACGAGTTTGGGAAAGGGGAAGCGGTATCACGATGGCTTGTGGTACAGGAGCTTGTGCCACAGCTGTAGCCGCAGCCCTGACCAAGCGTGCCGGTAGAAAGAGCTGTATCGTAATGGATGGCGGAACGCTGGAAATAGAATACAGCGAGGCAGACGACCATGTCTATATGACGGGACCTGCCGCCTTCGTCTTCGAAGGAGAAATTGAATTATAAATTAAGAGCAAACTTAAATAACAAAGGTTGATAAAAAGACCGCAATAAAGGAGAACAAAAATATGGCATTAGTTAATGAACATTTCCTGAAGTTGGCTAGCAATTACTTGTTTGCCGACATCGCAAAGAAGGTAAACGCTTACAAGATTGCCCACCCGAAGCAACGAGTTATCAGTCTGGGCATCGGTGATATAACCCAGCCCCTCTGCCCTGCCGTCATCGAGGCGATGCACAAGGCAGTGGATGAGATGGCCGTACAGGCTTCCTTCCGAGGCTACGGTCCGGAACGAGGCTACGACTTCCTCCGTGAGGCTATCATCAAGAACGACTTCCTGCCACGTGGCATTCATCTTGACGCCAACGAGGTATTCGTAAACGATGGAGCCAAGAGTGATACAGGAAATATCCAGGAGATTTTGAGATGGGATAACAACATCGGCGTCACCGACCCGATTTATCCGGTTTATATAGACTCTAACGTGATGATAGGTAGAGCCGGAGTCTTTGAGAACGGCAAGTGGAGTAACGTAACCTACATGCCTTGCGATGAGAGCGATGACTTCATCCCTCAGATTCCAGACCACCGTGTGGACATGATTTATCTCTGTTATCCAAACAACCCTACGGGTACGGTTATCTCGAAAGAAGAACTCAGAAAATGGGTAAACTACGCTATCAAGAACGAGAGCATCATCCTATATGATGCTGCCTACGAGGCATACATCACCGACCCGGAAATTCCTCATTCTATCTACGAGATTCGTGGAGCCAGAAAGGTGGCCATCGAATTCCACAGTTATTCAAAGACTGCCGGATTCACCGGTGTACGCTGCGGATACACCATCGTTCCTAAAGAGTTGAAGGCCAAGACTTTGACTGGTGAGGAAGTGGCATTGAACCCAATATGGGATCGCCGCCAGTGCACCAAATTCAATGGTACCAGCTATATCAGCCAGCGTGCTGCCGAAGCCATCTACACCCCTGAGGGTAAGGAACAGGTAAAGGCAACCATCAATTACTATATGGAGAACGCCCACTTTATGAGAGTGGAACTTCAGAAACTCGGACTGAGAGTATATGGTGGCGAGAATGCTCCATATCTCTGGGTGAAAACTCCTAACGATACACCAAGCTGGAAGTTCTTCGAGGAAATGCTCTATGGCGCAAGCGTAGTCTGCACCCCAGGTGTCGGTTTCGGTCCATCGGGCGAAGGCTACATCCGTCTTACCGCCTTCGGTGAGCACGAAGACTGCAAGGAGGCTATGGAGAGAATCGCCAAATGGCTGGGAAAATAAAACTTCCACAGATAATACGAATTAAAAATATAGAATATCAGAAAATTTAAATTATATAAGGTATGAGCAACTTAAGATTTGAAGCTGTTTCAGAGGCTTCCAAGAGAAAGCCTGTTGAGGTAACCGCTCCTAGCGAGCGACCAAGTGAATTCTTCGGAAAGAAGGTATTCAACCGACAGAAGATGTACAAGTATCTCCCTGCAGATGTCTATGAGAAACTGGTAGATGTCATCGACAACGGAGCTCGTCTCGACCGTAACATCGCCAACGCCGTAGCCAAAGGCATCAAGCAGTGGGCTGACGAGAATGGCGTAACCCACTACACCCACTGGTTCCAGCCACTGACAGAAGGTACTGCCGAGAAGCACGATGCCTTCATCGAGCATGACGGCAAGGGTGGTATGATCGAGGAATTTTCAGGCAAGTTGCTCGTTCAGCAGGAGCCTGATGCTTCTTCATTCCCTTCTGGCGGTATCCGCTCTACCTTCGAGGCTCGCGGTTATTCTGCATGGGATCCAACATCGCCTGTATTCATCATCGATGATACACTCTGTATCCCTACCGTCTTCATCTCTTATACAGGTGAGGCTCTCGACTATAAAGCTCCATTACTCCGTTCATTGCACGCTGTAAACGTAGCAGCAACAGAGGTTTGCCACTACTTCAACCCTGATGTAAAGAAAGTTATTTCCAATCTCGGTTGGGAGCAGGAGTACTTCCTGGTAGATGAAAGCTTGTATGCTGCACGTCCTGACCTGATGTTGACAGGCCGCACCCTGATGGGTCATGATTCAGCCAAGAACCAGCAGATGGACGACCACTACTTCGGCGCCATCCCTGAGCGTGTTCAGGCATTCATGAAGGATTTGGAAATCCAGGCTCTTGAGCTCGGTATTCCTTGCAAGACCCGCCACAACGAGGTAGCACCAAACCAGTTTGAGTTGGCACCTATCTTCGAGGAGACCAACCTTGCCGTTGACCACAACATGCTCCTGATGAGCTTGATGAAGAAGGTAGCTCGCCATCATGGTTTCCGCGTACTTCTCCATGAGAAGCCATTCGCAGGCATCAACGGTTCCGGTAAGCACAACAACTGGAGTCTCGCTACAGATACAGGCATTCTGCTCCATGGTCCTGGCAAGACACCTGAGGATAACCTCCGCTTCGTAGTCTTCATCACAGAGACTTTGATGGGTGTATATAAGCACAATGGCTTGCTCAAGGCTTCTATCATGAGCGCTACCAATGCTCATCGTCTAGGCGCCAACGAGGCACCTCCAGCAATCATCTCTTCATTCCTCGGCAAGCAGTTGACCGACCTTCTCGAGCACATTGAGAAAGCCGACAAGAAGGATCTCTTCACCGTGGCTGGCAAGCAGGGCATGAAGTTGGATATCCCTGAGATTCCTGAGTTGATGATTGATAACACCGACCGTAACCGTACTTCTCCATTCGCCTTCACCGGTAACCGTTTCGAATTCCGTGCCGTAGGTTCTGAGGCTAACTGTGCATCTGCAATGATCGTATTGAACACCGCTGTAGCCGAGGCTTTGACCGACTTCAAGAAGCGTGTGGATGAGTTGATTGCCAAGGGTGAGGATAAGACATCTGCCATCATCGATATCGTTCGTCAGGATTTGAAGACCTGCAAGCCTATCCGTTTCGACGGCAATGGTTACTCAGATGAATGGGTAGAGGAAGCTGCCAAGCGTGGTCTGGACTGCGAGAAGAGCTGTCCAAAGATTTTCGAGCGTTATCTCGACCCTGCGTCTATCAAGATGTTCGAGGATATGGGTGTCATGAAGAAGAACGAGTTGGAAGCTCGTAACGAGGTGAAATGGGAGACCTACACCAAGAAGATTCAGATTGAGGCTCGTGTGATGGGCGACTTGAGCATGAACCACATCATCCCTGTGGCTACTCACTATCAGAGTCAGTTGGCTAAGAATGTAGAAAACATGATTGACATCTTCGGTGACGAGGAAGGCAAGAAGTTGACTGCCCGCAACATCAATATCATCAAGAAGATTGCCGAGCGCACTCAGATTATCGAGACCGGTGTTGAGGAGTTGGTTAATGCCCGCAAGGTTGCCAACAAGATTGAGAATGAGCACGATAAGGCTATTGCTTATCATGATACAGTAGCTCCAAAGATGGAGGAGATCCGTTATCAGATTGACAAGTTGGAGTTGACTGTAGCCGATGAGCTCTGGACATTGCCTAAGTATCGTGAGCTTCTCTTCATCAGATAACAAGCAATTTTCTGGTTTAATTATAAGTTATATTTTCGTTTAAGAAAAAGAAAACGCAAAAGCTCTAAAAGAGCTACTCTTCATCAGATATAACAAAGAACGATCAATCTATTTCTTTTATTGGTTGTTTAAGTTTGCAGGCTGCATCATTGTGAAATGGTGTAGCCTTTTTATTATCAGATAGTTACACAAAGCAAAGCCACATTCAAAACAGCATCAGCAAAGCATTGAGTACCTAAAGTAGTACCTAAACTGCATAAAAAACCCCACCTTATAGCAAGATGGGTTAAATAACATTGCAGTGCAAATGCACTATCAGTGGGGTTTCTGGTGCAAAGGTAGCAAAATAATCTGGAAAGCAAAGAAATTTAATGTTAAAAACATAGAAAGCATTACAAGAAAATAATATCCTGTAAATTTCCACCATTACTATTCATTGCCAAATCAGCACCTAAAATCATTTTAATCTTGCAATAATAAAAAATATTTTTCACTCTTGCTTGGGCTGTATATATATAAATTTCCTACAGAAAAATAACAGGTAGATAACCCAAAGCAAAATTATCTATAAAACCTAACAGCCTCAACAACTTTTTTATTGAGTTCTGCTATTGCTTCATTTTCTACAACTAAGCCATCTTTTAAGGCACAGGCATCCTTTACAGCTTGCCTTAAATCATAGGCTTGTTTTTTGTTTAGCTTACCTTGTTGCTGTGCTTCTGCTATCTGGTTCATCATAGCATTCAAACCACCTACATTTTCAACCAAAGCAAGCACACCCATCCTATTCAAATCTTTCTTATTTCTCATTACTTCAAAATTTAATTGAACATCATTAATTTTCTGGATAGATGTATAGGCATCCCTCCATCTGTTTAGCAAATCAATATAGAAAGCCTCATCATAAAGCATAGACGCTCTAACCTCTGCTACTCCCAGATGTTTTGCAATTCTTCTTTCATACCTTTGCTCATATCTTAAAACATTTCTGTTTTCAAAGAGTTCTGGTAATGGTTCTTTCTTATCTCTCTGCTCCCTTGCCTTATCATAAAAGCACAGCCCACAATCTTGCTTTCTATAATATAGGCTATTGGGTTCTTCTAGTCTAGCTGCATTCTTCATTGCCCCCAGATGGTTCATATAAACCTTTGGGGGATGCTGCATAATGAAATTCTGACTAACATCTATTCTTGTTATCAAAGCCTTGCCTATAGGCAGATGCAACAAGTCAGACAATTTTTCAACAGCTCTTTCTGTGTCCTTTCTCCCCATAGTCTGCAAATTATCCCCCAAATACCATTTACACAAGCTACCATCTTTAATTTTAATCTGGTACTCATTGCAAGATACTTTAAGGTTATCCAAACAGCCTGTAATCACAATACCATTGTTATAATGATGCTCAGAAATATCAGTGATATAACAGGGCACTTCACTAAGGAAATCTGCCCCATTATAATCACTTCTAGTTAATTTAAAATTGATACTATCAAACATAGGCGGTTACTAAAAATAGAACTATAAACACCTTACTATACAACTTAGCCATTTTCAGCCTCAGCAGATGCAGATAAAGGGGTTACTAAATCTGTTACCGCTTTACTTCTCATTGCATCAATTTCATCATCTAAGCCACCATCACAAAGCAAGTTATATAGGGCTTGACAATTTTTACTTTGTCCTCTGCAAATAAACATTTCCAATACCCCACCTTTGTTTATTCTACCATCAGTAACTCCAAAGGCATCATCAAAAATAAACAATATTGCATCTGTTGTACCCTGCACATCACCAAAGGCATAAGACAAAGTCACATCTGGAACATAAACACTACTAAGGTTCTTACTACCTATTGAAACAGACTTATCAGCCTTTCTTCTAGCATCATTACCAAATTTTTCTGGAACATTACCATAATAGCAAGTCAAAGCCCCAACAAAGTTTGCATCTTTCTTTGCAGTTTGCTTATTACCTCTAGTTTTTCTCTTTTCCTCAAACTCTGGATAGCTTTTTGTTGAGGCTACACAATCCATTCTAGATGCAGAAAGCAAAGCTGTTTTCTCAAACTTATAATAATCTGTGATTATCATACCTTACCCCCTTTCTGCATCAAGTATTTAGATGCAACCTGTTCAGCCTCAGCAATAGAGTTCACCCTATTCTGTTTCATCCATCCTTCAACCTCTTGGCGGTCAAAATAAATCAGCTTGCCATTTGGTTTATAATAGGGTATTTCCTTTCTACAGGTCAGTTTGTAAATGTAGCTTTTAGAAAGCCCTGTTAATGCTATCACATCATCAATACTTAATACATTCTTTGCAGCCAACAAACTAAATTTTTTAATATCTGCCAACTGCTTCATAATAATCTCTTCCATATTAATAATTTTAGAAGAAATACAGGTGGGGGGTGTCCTGTCTGGTCGGCACACCTTAACCCCACACAACCAACAGAAAACAGCAAACCCAGACGGAAAGCCTATACTGTTGTTTTGATGGTGCAAAGGTACAACAAAAAGGCAAATAAAAATGGTGATATATGGTGCATCACATAGTGCACACTATATCACCATCACATAAAACTAACCTAAAATCCTATCTATATCATCAAAACCTTTTGGCGGGTTCTTATTAACCAAATGAATACTGCTCCTTGTCTTTCCTAACCTATCCTCACCAAACATTTTGTTTAGTTTGGTTTCTGGGAAATCATCTTTTAAGCTGCTGCAAAATATCTTCTCCATTGTATATGCTAAAAGTGCCTTACTCTTGTGCCATTTATATCTACAATCATCCCCTACCTTGTGCATATAGTCTGCATCTATCAACTTTGCAAAGCATTCTTTCTGGTAATCTGTTAGGTTTTTATCATCACCTATTCTTTGCTGTTCCTTTAGATAAATTGTACCATCTTTCAATTTTACCATTTCCCCTTTTCTCAGATGTTTACAAAGCCAATATATTATGCTGTTTCTCCACTGCTCATAAATATCAGTTATTTCTTCATAGTCTTCCCCTAATTGTTCTGGCTCAAATTTCACACATTTATCCATACAATTATATTCATACAGACTGCAAGCCCTTTTTATCCACTTCTCTAAGATAGGTCTAAAATCTGGTAACTCCAACCAATCATTAATGAAGCTATCCAAATAACCCTCTTTATCCTCTATCTTATCCAAATCACCTACAATCTCTTTTGCTGTGCTGAGGCTGTTTGCATCCACACCCCCAAATTCTTCAAAAGCTGCCCTTAAAATTGTACCAACTCTTTCTAGATTTCTCATAACCTTTTCAAAGGTTCTTCTTTCTTCAACTGCTTCCATACACTAAAAAATGAAAAAAATTTTGTTTGTGGGTTAAATAATATAGAAAAAATACTAAAATGGGGGGGGTGGGGGGTAATCACCCCCATCCTCCACTTAGTCTATATCAAAGTAAGGAGAAAACTTATTATTCAGAAATACCTTGCAAGCCTCAACAATAACATCAGTTCCCTTTGTGTTCTGGCTCATTCTACCATACAAAATAACCCAATCATACAAAGGCACATCTGGATAGTTTGCCTGTATCTCCTGTGTATAAGCCAACTTTGCAGCATCCCAAACCTTGCTATCTAAGCCCTCACATCTATAATACAATTCAGCTAGTTCTTCACTATAGTGACAACCTACTAACTCACTATAAGCCACTTTAATGGTTGCAAACATACAGGTATCTTTCATACCTGTTTTCATACCATCAATTAAAATATTCACTACATTCTTAACCACCTGTATATCATCACAGGCATCCACTACTTTCAAAAAATCTTTCATATCTTTAGCTAATTAAAAAACACTATCCATTAAATTCACAGCCTCAGCTTTCTTCTTACTAACAACTTCTGCATAAATCTGTGTTGTTCTTAAATTTTTGTGCCCCAACAACTTACTAGTAGTATAGATGTCTGCACCCAAAGTTAGCAAAGTTGTAGCAAATGTATGTCTAGCCGTGTGCACAATTTAAGCAAAAGCAACGGAAAGTGAAGAGGAGAGAAATGAACTGCAAGTGGTTGAGAATGAGCAATATTTCATAATTCTGCCAATTGTCTGCAAAGCAAAGCCGAGCAGGATATTGAGTTATTTCAGTTACCAAACCGTTAGCGGTCAGTTACCGAAACCAACACTGCTAACGAGGTGAAAAACAAATAGTTTGTCACCAGTGTTTGTTGCACTGTTCTGCACAACTTTCAATGCCGGAGAATGCTTACTGATTGATTATTTTTGCAAACTAAAAAAGTAAGCAGATGAAAGTTGAAAAATTCAAGGTGCTGCTCTACCTTAAAAAGAGCGGATTGGACAAGAACGGTAAGGCTCCCATCATGGGACGCATCACCCTCAACCGAACAATGGCGCAGTTCGGTTGCAAGTTGTCATGTACGCCAAAGTTATGGAATCCACGTGAGAGCAGACTTGACGGCAAGAGCAAGGAGGCTGTGGAAGTGAACGCCAAGATTGACAAGCTGTTGCTGGCAATAAACTCAGCCTACGAGTCACTTGTGGAGCGCAAGACGGATTTTGACGCAAAGGCGATAAAGGATCTGTTTCAATGCAGTGCAGACACTCAGATGACCTTGTTGACGCAGCTTGACGCCATCATTGCGGACATTGAGTCAAGAATCGGCATCGACTACAAGAAAGGCACGCTGCCAAACTACCAGTACACTCGCCTGACATTGGGATTGTTCGTCAAGAAGCGTTATGGAACTGACGATGTGGCATTCGGTGAGCTTGACGAGCAGTTTATCCGTGAGTACATGGACTTTTGCTTGGACGAGAGAGGTCTTGCACTTGATACAGTCCGCCACTATCTCGCCATATTGAAGAAGACCTGCCGAATAGCTTTCAAGGCAGGACACTCCGAGCGTTATCATTTCATGCACTTCAAGCTACCTCAAAAGAAAGAGAATCCACCAAAGGCATTGACACGTGAGGACTTCTTGAAAATTCGTGACCTCGAAATACCAGAGCGAAGAAAATCGTTGGCTTTGACCCGTGACCTTTTTCTTTTCGCCTGCTATACAGGCACGGCTTATGCCGATACGGTTTCCATCACGGAAGAAAACCTCTTTCGTAATGAGGAGGGCAGCCTTTGGCTGAAATACCATAGAAAGAAGAACAAGATGCTTGCACGTGTGAAGTTACTGCCAGAGGCGCTTGCCATGTTGGAGAAATACAAAGACCCGACAAGACCTACTCTTTTACCGCCACAGGAATTTCGAGTGCTGAGAGGTAACATGAAAAGTCTCCGAGTACTATCTGGCATAAGTATGGATTTGGTCTATCATGTTGGACGGCACAGTTTCGCATCGCTCGTTACGCTCGAAGAAGGTGTTCCGATAGAGACTATCAGCAGAATGCTTGGTCACAACAACATTCAGACCACGCAAATCTATGCACGTGTCACCCCGAAAAAGCTATTTGAGGATATGGACAAGTTCATCGAAGCTAACAAGGACTTCAAGTTTGTCCTGTAATATTATCACAAAATAAGAAAGGAACATAACAATGAGAAGTACATACAAGCAGTTTTATTATATCAACCGTGGCAGAGTAAAGGCAGACGGAACCACATCTATATTTTGCCGTATCACGATTGACGGCAAAGTGTCAGCCATAGCAACAGGTCTTTACTGTGCTCCCGAAGAATGGGACACGAAAAAAGGTGAAGCCAAGAATGCAAGAGTGAACGGACTACTGCAAGCGTTCAGACAAAGAATTGACGAAGCCTACGAGCAGGCAACAAAGGAAAAGGGCATCGTTACCGCCGAGATTCTGAAGAATGTTATTGTTGATGCAAATACTATCCCGATGACATTGCTTGCCACTGGCGAGGAGGAGCGTGAACGCCTTAGGCTGCGCTCTATCCGTATTAACTCAACATCTTCTTATCGCCAATCTAAGACATCGCAGCTAAACTTGCGAGAGTTCATCGGGTTACGAGGAATGAATGACATTGCATTTGAAGATTTGACTGAGGAATTTGGCAAATCTTATAAGTTGTTCTTGATTGGCAAAGGGTATAGTGCATCCAATACGAACCATAATCTTTGTTGGCTGCAACGCTTGGTTTATATCGCTGTTGACAGAGGTCTGCTGAAATTCAATCCATTGGAAGATGTCGGATATGAAAAGAAAGGCTTACCAAAGCGTAGACATATATCCAGAAATGACTTGCTGCTCATTATGGAGACTCCTATGGAGGATAAGGCTTTGGAGTTGGCACGCAGAATGTTTGTTTTCTCCAGCCTTACAGGTTTGGCTTATGTCGATTTACGTAACCTGTATCCACACCATATCGGGATGACGGCAGACGGTAGAAAATACATCCGTGAGAAAAGAGCAAAGACCAACAACGAAGCGTTCATTCCCTTGCATCCGATAGCTGAACAAATAATGTCGCTATACAATACAGCGGATGATAGCAAACCTGTTTTCCCTCTTTCTTCACGTGATTCCATGTGGTTTGAATTTCATTCACTCGGTGTGGCTTTGGGTATCAATGAGAACCTTACCGCACACGTTGCAAGACATACATTCGGAGTAAACATGGTTACTTCGGACATATCAATGGAAAGCATCGCCAAGATGATGGGGCATTCCAACCTGCGAAGCACCCAGGTCTATGCCGTCATCACCGATGACAAGATATCCAAGGACATGGACAAGCTGATGCAGCGCAGAGAAACAAAAGAAACTGACCAGAATAAAAATAAGGAGGACGGGAAATGAACAGAGGGATAATAACTATCAGCGAGAGCGGAACGGTATCCATGCCGACCGATACTGTATGGATGACCATGCAGGAGATTGCCGACATGTATAATGTATTCGGCTACTATGTGCGCAAGGCTGTCAAGGCTGTATTCAAGGACGGCATTCTGAAAGAGCAGGGTGTACGCCGTCATGTCAGGAA
>NZ_QUCG01000084.1:0-6283 GCF_003473645.1 Prevotella sp. AM23-5
TTTTTGCCTTTTTAGGCGTTCTTTTCTCTCAAAATTCCTTTGTTCCTGAAATATTCAACAGTTGCCTCTATTTGCCCAACCATCTTTTGAGGATAGTTATTCCTTTCATCACGAGCCTTTGCCTCATCTTTAGCATACTTTGTTTCTATAAACAACCGCCAGTCATCAGTATCTTCTGCTTCATCCTGAGGAAACAAGATACATTCACATTGCTGTGAAAAGCACCCCTTCTTTATTGGTAGAGCATTTTCGGGGAACTTATCACAGAATACAGATAGCATACTAGGATTCAGCAACCTTACAGCAGCTCTTTCCACATCATAATCAGTAAAAGAAATGCCACCATTGTTCTCATCCTTCCAGTCTGCTACATAGAGCACCTTACCCTGAAGAGAATCAAGATAATCCTTATGTTCTGGCAATACACCCAATAGTTTCTCTATCATGATTTTGCAATTTTAATATAAGGCAACATCAGATAATAATCATCCAATATATCATTCATCACATCATTGAAATAATGCTTACCTATCGTATTAGTCCTACCATCCTTGATATCAACAAGACAGCCATCAGAAATCTGCCAAACACTCACAAACTCCGGTAAGATTGCAGCATCCTTGCAATCCAACTCCGTTTTAAGTTCTTCTGGCAATTCAGCTTGTACCTGCCCTAATATCATGCTATTGTTGAAAGCATGAAGAATATAAGGGCTATGAGTAGTAACCACCAAGCGGTGTTTCCTTCCATGATTGATGGTCTTCAGCAAGTAATACACCAAATCACGCTGGGTTGTAGGGAATAAATTCTGCTCAGGCTCCTCTATGACAAACTGCGTATGTGTATAAATTTTACCATTTACAATACCTGCCAATCTTTCCTTCAAGCTATTATTGTCACTCGACAAATCCTTCCCTACTTCATCAAGCAAATGTCTGATCTTCTCTATTTCCTCAAAGGAATACGGTTTGTTTTCCTGATAGATTCCCTTAGCCAACCAATCTATCAGAGTAAGCAAAGGAACTATACTCTGCAATCCACTTGAAGCAGCCTCCAAGGCAACTACCCCACCTTCTGGAAGAGCCACCATGTTAGAGACACCATCTTGAGAGTAGAAGTCCATACCCAAATTGAGAAGAGTGAGTTTATGAGAAGTAGAATACTTTTTCCTTGCTTCTTGCCAACTTAGCAGGAAATCCATCAAGTTATCGTCATTCTCGGCATATTTTTGCAGATTAGGAACCACAGAAACGAAATTTCGTTCTGCAGGAATATAGATAACTTTCGGATTAACCACCTTAGAAGCAGGGTATAAAAAAAACTCCTTTTCTGAAAAATGCTGACTATCAACAATTTCCCATCCAGAATACGGCATCGGCTCTTCAGCTGGCCAATTATAGGCATAAGCGAGATTTTCACCAAGATAGCAAATAACAGAGTCCTCACGAAAATATGACTGAATATGATGATAAGTCTGTAAACGACGATATGCCTCTTTTCCTTCTCCAAAGAACACATCATCCTTGTTCACAGTTTTTTCCAGCCATAAGCAGAAACTTACAATCTTTGCGATTGTACTCTTTCCACTACTTTGCTCGCCAATGAAGACATTGACTTTATTCAGTTCAATATCCACATTCTTTATAGGTCCTATATTTCTTATGATCAGTCTTGCCATATTTATAATCCTTTATTGAATTGCAAATATACCCTTTTTCTTCGAAACTACCAAGAAAAAAGCAAGAATTCTGCAAGTCATCAGCAAAATCTCCCGAAATCTGCAAAATCCCAAACCGAACAGGTCAAAATCTGCGTCATCTGCGAATTGATAATCGGCGGCCGAAGGGAAAGCCAAATCTGTGTGACCCTACTCTCAATGACCGCATAGGTCGAAAAGCCTTAATCAATATTAAAAGATTCCCCCTTCTGCACGATTCTCCTTCATTTTGCCATATATTTGCACTCAGAAAGTAAAACGTTAATAATGATAAGCTTTATGGCACAGACATCAGAAACCATCCGAAAGGATAACCGGCAGAAAGCCCTGCAGGAAGAGGACGAAGTAACTGCAAGAGCAAAAGCAGCATTCGCAGAAATTAGGGCTATGGCAGAAAGAGGTGAATTTCCAGAAATGACTCTCGATGAAATCAATGAAGAAATCAGAGAGGTCAGACGACTAAGGAAAGAGCGCAACCATTCATAATGGCTAAATAAAAAGCCTCTCTCTTTGGGCAAGAGAGAGGCTTAGTAAGACTTTATGGAGTTCTCCTTGGAAGGAGAAAACTAGGTGGTTCGAAGAATTTCACTCCCATCGTAAGTATCCGCTCAACGCTGTAATGGTGATATACGATGTAAAGAAGTGGTTGAAAGAAGTAAACTTCCACATTTAAACGTTTATCTTCGTTCCCAATCCGTAAGCCAATCAACTTACAGATAGGGAATTATTGCTTATAAGTTTTTAATCAAGAATTCTATAAATTCATCCTTGACATTAGAGATTTCTCCCTTGTCATAGATTGTAAGAAGAGTTACATTTCTTACGAACGCCACCACCAAGGTCATCTCCAACAAGAGGATTTTTATAAATTTCATCTAACCAAGCATCATAGTCAGACTTCAATGAATGATATTTTTTAGCCAAACGTTTAAACTGTCTTTTAAACTCAGAGCCATATTCAACATGTATTTTCATGTCAATCTTCCATTTCTAAATCTTTTAATAAATCCCTTGCATCTGGTAGTTTTCTTCCTTCCAACTTAGCAAGTTTCACTTCCTGCAAAGCTCTTGTCAAACTTTCCTTCACAAAAGCTTGCTGCTTCTGTGTCTTTGTCAAGACAGGCTCTTTTACAACTGTAGTTGACACAACACCACGAAGCATATTAATAGCCTTACGAATGTTTTGCAGAGACTGGTTAGTATCTACCGTTACTAATATCTGTTTCATAATCTTCTCCTTTAAAACGTTTTACTGAATTAGGTTGCAAAAATACATTTTTCCCCTCACACCGCCAAACTTCTTGCATTATTTTAAGTTAAAGGTCTTTTTTCAGTCCATAAAAGTACTACTTCTTGTATTCAGACAACCACTTGTAGTCGATTTCTTCATCACTACAATACTTACGCAGGTTTCGCCCTCTACGGTTCTGGTTAAAGTCCTGCATCATCTTTTCGAAGTATTCCTTTGTTTCTATAATTCTGATTTTTAAGAATTCGGATGCAAAGGTAGTCGCATCTTTCCATTATATCAAATTGATAATTATTCACCAGCCAATTTAATTAAAGAGGAAGTTTAATCTTTACATTTTTTGAGCGTTCCATCATACGATGGATTGCATCTTGTGCTCCTTCAGGAATCACAGTTGTGGCAGTATTTCTACTACTCTCTGCAATCTCTATAAAGCGCTCTGCAACATCACCAGTCAATACTGGAATTGTTTTAATAGCTATTGCCATAATCTTATCTCCTATTATTTAGTTTATACAACTTGCCGCCAAAATTACGCTTTTTTCTCGAAACCACCAAGAAAAAAGAAAGAATTCTGCAAGTCATCAGCCAAATCTCCCGAAATCTGCGAAATCCCAGACCGGACAGGTCAAGATCTGCGAAATCTGCGAAATCTGCGTGACCTTCATCCAACCGCATAGACAAAAAAAATCTGTGGAAATCCGTGATATCTGTGGGAACCTCATTCAAAATTGCCAAGTGTGGCGAACTTATCCAAAGGCTCCGTACAGACTACTTTATCCAATTTTCAACAACAATACCGTTAAGTCTTCCTATATGCTTAACGTTTTCTGTAACCATAACCATATTATTTACAATAGCAGTAGTGCCAATGATAATGTCTGCATCTTCAATAAGCTGACCTTTTTTACGGAGAAAAGCCTTTTGAACTGCAAATTCATTCCAGACATTTGCAGCTGGTAGTATTGTTACATACTGGCAAAACACAGATACTGCTTTTATATTCTCAGACGGTCTATCGCTACACTGAGCACCATAAAGTAATTCGCCTAAAGTCATCTCAGAGATAAAGAAATGTTCTAGTCCTATTTCTGCAATTTTAGCAGCTACACTTCGTTTACCCCTCATAAAATAGACACAAATATTAGTATCCAACAAGTAGTTCATATCACCCAAACTTAACAGGTTCTGACTTTGACATTTTACTTTCGTTGATATTTGCTATAATATCTTCTGCCGACTGTTCGCCAACCCAAGAACCACAACAACGTTCTACCATTTCTTTAGTTCTATCTGCTGGCGTTTTTATTTCCTCTGCATTTGCTATCGACATGGAAAGTAAAGCAATAACCTCTATCTTATCTTCCTTACTCAACTTTTCGAGTTCATGCCAATGAGGAACCTTACTTGCAAGCCTATTACTTAAAGCAACCATATTCATAATCTTCTCCTTTTAAACGTTCAACTTTGCCACAAAAATACGCTTTTTCCTCGAAACCACCAAGAAAAAAGAAAGAAATCTGCAAGTTATCTGCAAATTACCCCAAATCTGCGAAATCCCAAGACCGAATAGGTCTATATTTGTGAAATCTGCGCCATCTGCGTGACAAAGCCTTAATCTTTTTTAAAAGATTCGCCCTTCTGCACGATTCTCCTTCATATTGCCATATATTTGCACTCAGAAAGTAAAACGTTAATAATGATAAGCTTATGGTACAGACATCAGAAACCATCCGAAAGGACAATCCACAGAAAGCCTAGCTGGAAGAGGACGAAGTAACTGCAAGAGCAAAAGCAGCATTCAAAGAAATTAGGGCAATTATATCCCCAAAAAGAGGTTTCATTACCAAATGTTAATATATTTAGGATATACTCCCGTGCGCTCCTTATATTCCTCACAAAGGCTCTTAGTAATTTCTGCTACACGAGCCTTTTTACGTTCTTTTGCCGCCATAAATCTTTTCATAGCAGCTTCACGTTTTTCCCAAAAATCCTTATCCAATGTATCCATAATAGTTTTCCATTAAAATCTTTAATTGAATTCTGCCGCCAAAGTTATGCTTTTTTCTCTAAACCACCAAGAAAAAAACAAAAATTCTGCAAGTTATCAGCGAAATACCCGAAATCTGCGAAATCCCAAACCGAGCAGGTCAAAATCTGGGTCATCTGCGAAATCTGCGTGACCTTTATCTCAAGACCGAATAGGTCGAAAATCTTGATTAATTTCTATATTTTCAAATCTCATCTTTTTGATATTAGATTGCAATGTTGCTTGGTCCACAAATCTTTAAAACTCCGGTTCTTGTCAAACTTCTGATAATACAAATGGCGCATAGTGTTAATACGTTTTTCAATTTGAAGTTAACTTCTTCAAATCATAATACATGAGGCGCGTATGCAACGACTTGGTCATGTCATAACCAAGATTCTCAGCTTCTTGCTGTTCCGTCGAAAACAAAAACAAGAATTCATTCTTTTGATAAAAATCCAATGGAACCATACAGTTATAGGCATCAACTATCAAAAAACGACATCCTGTTTTATTATCTTCATCGACAAACCAAGATTTTATGAAATCCAATAATTCTGACCCTATACCTTGATGACGAAAGTCAACATTAATTCCAAGCCTTCCTATAAGTACAGCAGGATACCTACGCATTCGTTTCTCTCTAGGAATATCATGAGACAGTTTACGACCACGACTATTAGGTATGACATCTACTCTAATACTATCATTAGACAAAGTAAACATACAAACAATGGTTTTAGGATCATCATCCAGCACAAAGCAATAAGTTTTACCAAGCAATTCTGCTTTATAACGCATTGCATCGTGTAGAAAGAAATCATCCAAATCCTCATCTCCACAAGTAAAAGGATGGCAAGTTGAAAGAATCTCGTCATCCATCTTTTTAAGTTTACACTTATCTAATAAAAATCCCATGATTACATTCCTGCTTTTTTTAATATAGCACGAGCTATAGCTATTTTCTCAGAAAAATCAACACGCTCTTTACTTTTCATTACCTCATCAGCATTATTGATAAAGCGCATAGCTTCATCACCATGAAGAGTTGGAATAACCTTTATATCTATTGCCATAATCTTATCTCCTATTATTTAGTTTATTAACTTGCCACAAAAATACGCTTTTTCTTCGAAACCACCAAGAATAAAGCAAGAATTCTGCAAGTCATCAGCAAAATCTCCCGAAATCTGCGAAATCCCCAGACCGGACAGGTCAAGATCTGCGTCATCTGCGAAATCTGCGTGCCCCTATTCCCAAGACCGCATAGATCAAAAAAAACTGTGGG
>NZ_QUCG01000084.1:6293-11469 GCF_003473645.1 Prevotella sp. AM23-5
CTATTCCCAAGACCGCATAGATCAAAAAAAACTGTGGGAATCCTTTAGAATACCAAGAAATTCGAAAAAAAGCTGTTATTTCATTCTCATTCTACTATTAATCTTTATTAATTTTATATCGAGATATACCATATATATGGAATATATTATGTATCTTTGCACCAAAATAGAACCATTTAAACAAATACAATTATGAGTACAGTTTCAGTAACACCTTCTAAAAGAAAGATCATCGACTTAAAAGATGATACTTTTAAGACCCTATCCATTATGGCTATTCAGAAGGGAACCAACCTCAAAAACTACATAGAGGATATACTTAATGGTATAGCCGAGGATTACGAAGACGCGAAGCTCTATGCCAAATTAAGAAAAGAGCAGCCAGAGGGTCTCATCCGTGCCAACAAAGAAGAACAAGAAGATTTTGAAAAGTGGTTAGGCGTATGAAAGTCGAATTTTCCAAAGCCTTTATCAAAGCTTCCAAACGTCTTTCTGGCAAGATGCTCGATTCTTTAAAACGTACGATAGTAGAAGTTAAAGCAGCCAAAGGCATTCAAGATATCTCTGACTGCAAGAAACTTGTTGGATATCGTAATATATATAGAATTCGTTTAGGATATTGTATTACATACCTTTAGCAAGGCGATTCCAGCCCACACAACAGAATAATAGAGGAAGATATAGCAAAAACATCCACCATACAAAAAAAAGAGGCGATTATACAATCGCCTCTTTAATACTTTCAACAATGTAACGAACATCATCGTCCGATACCATTGGACCAGCTGGCAAGCAGACACCAACCTTGAAGATAGCCTCACTTACACCATTCACGTATGCAGGAGCATCCTGATATACTGGCTGCTTGTGCATAGGCTTCCATACTGGTCTTGCCTCAATCTTCTTGCTCAACATGAAGACACGCAATGCCTCCACATTCTCATTTGGCTGACAATCAGTTGTAGGAGTATCCACCATGTGAATCACACCAGCAGCTCCACCAACAGCTGTCTTCACTACCTCCTTATACGCATTCTCCTGACCTTGAATCTTCAACTTCGGATCAAGAGTCACAGTACAGAGCCAGTAGTTTGAATCATAGTCAGCATTAGGAGCCTCATGCAAGGTAACACCCTCAACATCCTTCAAGAGTTCCTTATACAACTCCTGTACATGCTTATGGTGAGCGATGTGATCCTCCAAAACAGTCATCTGACCACGACCGATACCTGCACAGACATTACTCATACGGTAGTTGTAACCGATGGCAGTATGCTGATAGTAAGGATAAGCATCACGAGCCTGGGTGGCATACCACATCACATTGTTCTTGCTCTCGGCATCCTGACAAATCAAGGCACCACCACCAGAAGTAGTAATCATCTTGTTACCATTGAATGACAATACGCCAAACTTACCAAATGTACCCAATACCTGCCCCTTCCATCTAGAACCGCAGCCCTCAGCAGCATCCTCCACTACAGGGATACCGTACTTTTCTGAAATCGCCATGATCTTATCGCAATCGTAAGGCATACCATAGAGTGCAACAGGAACAATCGCCTTAGGATATTTACCCGTCTTCTCCTTACGGTCGATAATCGCCTTCTCCAGCAACTCCAGATCCATATTCCATGAATCAGGCTCCGAATCGATGAAAACAGGAGTAGCACCTAGATATGTAATAGGATGAGAAGAAGCACAGAAAGTAAAGCTCTGCACACAAACCTCATCACCAGGACCAACACCGCAAGCCAGCAAACCCAAGTGAACGGCAGCAGTACCAGCACTCAGCGCCACCACCTCACGAGACAACTCAGAGCCATCGCTGTTTTTTGAAACGAAAGCCTTGAGGTCATCCTCAAAACCATTCACGTTAGGACCCAGAGGCACCACCCAGTTGGTATCAAAAGCCTCCTTCACATATTTCTGTTCCTCACCAGTCTCGCTCATGTGAGCCAGACAAAGATAAATAGTCTTTCTTTCTTCCATTTGTATATTGTATTTAAAGTTTAATCTTTGTTAAATCGTGAGCCATCTTGCACCATTTTACGTCATAATGATGTATATTTGCAATCAGTATGTATAACTTTATAATTATCGGCTTATGGCACAGACAGCAATGACAGTCCGTATGGACAATCAGCAGAAAGCACAGTTTGATAAACTCTGCGAGCAATTCGGTATGAGTGCGAATACCGCCATCAACATCTTTGTTAAAGCAGTAATTCGTAGTAAGAGCATCCCATTCTCCATTCAGGCAAAGAATGAAGAAGATGATGAAGTGACTGCAAAAGCAAAGGCTGCGTTCAAGAAACTTAGAGCTAAAGCAGAAAGAGGTGAAACCCCGGAACTCACCCTCGATGAGATTAATGAAGAAATCAGAGAAGTCAGACGATTAAGAAAAGAACGCAATGGTATATGCAGTCATTGATACAAACATATTTGTATCAGCCCTTATCACTCACAACTCTAATGCTTCAACAGCAAGGGTTCTAGAAAGTTTGTTCCTTCATCGCATTACACCTTTATATAATGATGACATTATAAAAGAATACGATGAAGTGCTTCATCGTGCAAAATTCAAGTTATCAGAGGAAGAAATCAGCACTGTTATAGAACATGTCAAGGAAAACGGAATTGATTCTTCTCGTTTCCCTTATGGTGGAGAAATGCCAGATGAGGACGACAGAGTCTTCTATGAAGTCTGCCTAAGCAAGGAAGATTCCTTCTTGGTTACCGGCAACCTCAAGCATTTTCCAAAAGAACCTCAGGTGATTACAGCTGCAGAAATGATGGAAATATTGGATAACCAATAATCAAATCAGCTCCAATCGCCCCCCCAAGGAGATTCCACACATTCCACCTTTAGCCCCCTGTCCCCAAGCGGTCCCAGCCCGCAAAAACTGGCGAAGACCTTTGATGGTCCGCCAACCTTATAGCGAAGCGGTTCCGAGCACCGAGTAGGGCGGTTTTCTCCCTCGCTCCTGAGGAGAGAGGGCTGGGGTGAGAGGTGGAGCCTTCCTTAAGGGTAAGGAAGGACGGGTAGGTTTTCGAAAAAATCCTTCTTTCTAAAGAGAGCCAGAGAACTTCGAAAACAACCTTCTTTTCCCTTTAAGAATTCCTAGGAATCCCAGATACCCTAGAAATGCCCCCAAGGTATTATGTATTACATCATCCGTTTCACAAAGCCCTTTACAAAAGCCGAATTGTGAAACCTCAATAATCCCCGATAAACAGATTCCCATTAAGAGAACCTTCTTAGTTTTAAAACCAATTCCTCCGAGCAGGAATCCTATCGGAACAAAGAGTGCCATATTCAGCAGTACCTCTATTAGGTCTGCAGGATAATCCACCTTATTCCAGATATCGGAATAGTTCCAAAATGGCATCAACTCGACATGTCGTTCCATGACGCTAGCTCTACAGATCACAGTAGAACAAAGAACCAGGAAATAGTACTCCGCAAGCAATGCCCCAAGCACGAACCTCTTTGCCCTACTCCCCTTCATCACCAGCATTCCTGTCACGATTGCAACAGAAAGCACAAGAAAGGAGATGAGTACATTCTCTACAGGAATCCTAGGATTCAGCCATTCGTAGAATTCATCCATGAAACACTAAACTTCCTCCCCTGCAAACTTCACCTTTCTGCCAAGCACTGTTGCGAATATCATTTCGATATCCTTCCAGAAGGAGTAATGGCGATAGTAATAGCAGTTAAGGCGAACCTTATCAGGGTATATCACCTTGTCATTATATTCAGTAGCAATCACCTGCATAGGGCGAGCATCACCCTCTGCCTGTTTCTTTGCCACATACTCAGAAATCATTTCATCCTCCAGGCGATACTTCAGCGTAGCAGGACCCGTGATACCCGGACGAAGCTTCAGTACATCCCTGTCATCTCCTTCCAGTTTATCTGCATAACCAGGAACATCAGGACGGGGACCCACGAAACTCATATTGCCAATCAGCACATCCCAAAGCTCAGGCAACTCATCAATCTTATAATGGCGAAGCTTCGCACCAAACGGAGTGATTCTGCTATCACCCGCCACCGATACCGACGAACCATTATGATTCACCACCATCGAGCGGAACTTATGGCACTTAAACAACTTTCCCCCCTTGCCCACTCTCTTCTGAACAAAGAAAGCCGAGCCACCCGGCATCTTCTTATGAATAAGAAAAGCCACCAGCGGGAATATCCACCATATCAAGAGCAATCCCAATAGGGATGCTACAATATCAAATAATCTTTTGAAAATCATAACTGCAAATATTATCTTAGCACCTTATAGGCAAATTTCAACAACCAGCTAGGCGATATCATCAATATATACATTGCATAAGCATACACAACAGCCATGAATCCATACCCCAAGTCATTCTTGATTTGCAGACGCAACTCCAATTGACTTTTAGCAAACGCCTTACCATTACGTCGATTCTTAAACATATCATCAGTCATTCGGAAATTAAGAACTACATCAGGTATATTAGCTATCTTACATCCGTGCTTATATCCCTCATGCCATAATCTAGTATCCTCATTACGAACATAATCTGTAGGGTAATGCCAACCAGTCTTATCAAAAAAGCTACGTCTAAACATTACTGTAGGATGAGCCACGGGATTTCGTTTCGCAAAGAATGCACGACACTCATCTGATGTACAAGGATATGAAGTAACTTTTCCTCTATTCATACCTTTTTCATCAATTTCATTGATAGCGCCACCTACCATATCAATATGAGAATGGGATTGCAAATAATGAATCTGTTTTTCAAATCGATCTGTTGTCGAAATGTCGTCAGCATCCATACGAGCAATATAGTCATACTCCAAAGGCTTCACTATTTTCAGCAAATCATTCAGCGATTGGGCTAATCCCTTATTTTCTAATCGTTTATAAATATGAATTCTTTTATCATTTAGATGTGAAAGATATGCATCAACTTCATCTTTAATTGGACCGTCATATTGGATATACAAGTCAAAATCAGTATATGATTGATTTAATATACTCTCTACTGCCAGCGTAACGAATTCTATCGTATCATTACGATACAGTGACATAATT
Organism: Prevotella sp. AM23-5; assembly: GCF_003473645.1. Taxonomy (NCBI): domain Bacteria; kingdom Pseudomonadati; phylum Bacteroidota; class Bacteroidia; order Bacteroidales; family Prevotellaceae; genus Prevotella; species Prevotella sp. AM23-5. The sequence goes on from NZ_QUCG01000084.1 coordinate 11,381, forward strand.
ACGGCACTTTTTCTCCCCATATTCTGATAATTTTACCAAAAGTATTTTTATGATTTCTTTTGTGTTTTTGCAGCAATCTTTGCTTTCAA
>NZ_QUCG01000085.1:0-6760 GCF_003473645.1 Prevotella sp. AM23-5
TAAATTATAGTGTTGCGGAATTAAGGTTTACTACATATTCCGTAGATGTGGTGGTGCCAGCCAAGAAAGGTATCAACAAGACCGTGATTGTCAGTTGTATTATGGATGGTGACGATGCGGAAGGCATTGTCGTGGGCAACCGCATTGAGTTGAAAGGTGTATTGACCTTCAAGAAGAAAGATGACAACCTGTATTTCAACTTGAAAGTATCGGAAGTGAACCTTTCGCCTGTATCGGAAAGCAAGGATGGCATCGTGGGCGACATGGAGTTCAAGGGCAAGGTCGGTAAGGACATTGATATGAAGAAAGGCAAAAATGGTAAGGCTTTCCTGATGTTTTCTGCTTTCAGTGCAGAGAAGATTGGAGAAGAATTTGCCTTTACATGGGTGCGCTTTGTCCGGTTCTCGGAAGAAAAGGAAGAATGGCTGCAGTCGAAAGCCACCATCGAGGCAAAGGGCGAGTTGGAAATCTCGGTGTATAACGACAGACTCAACTTAGGCTGCAAGGTGGCGGAGTTGAACCAGTGGGAGAAGAAACCGTATCATCCTAACAATTAGCAAGTATGGCATATTACAATAAGAGTCCACAGAATAATGGCGATGGAAAGAATGCTGAGGACAGAGCCTTGGACACCTTCGCCAACATGATGATAGAGAAAATCGAGTCGTTGGGAAGCAAGGACGGATGGCAAAAGCCTTGGTTTACGGAAGGTACATTGAGTTGGCCGAAGAACCTGTCTGGCAGGGAGTATAACGGCATGAATGCCTTGTTGCTCACCATGCTGTGTGAGAAGAAAGGCTATGAGTTGCCGGTGTTCTGCACCTTCAACCGTGCCGTTGGCTTAAATTATCAGACCGACAAGCAAGGTAACAAGAAGCAGATGACGGATGCTAATGGTGAGCCGTTGCCCAAGGTCTGCATCAACAAGGGAGAGAAGAGTTTTCCTGTGATGCTGACAAGTTTCACCATTGTACACAAGGAGACAAAAGAAAAGATACCCTATGACGACTACAAGCGAATGAGTGCTGAGGAGCAGAAGGAGTATAATGTCTATCCGAAGTTGAACGTGTACCAGGTGTTCAATGTGGCACAGACCAATCTGAAGGAGGCAAGACCTGAATTGTATGCCAAGTTGGAAGCAGAGAACAAGCCAGAAAAGGCATTGGTGAAGGAAGGTGACATGTATTCGTTTCCTGCTGTAGACCGGATGTTCAAGGAGCAGAGATGGATTTGTCCCATCAATATCGAACACCAGGACAATGCGTTCTACTCCATTTCCCGCAACCAGATAACCATTCCTGAAAAGTCACAGTTCAAGGATGGTGAGTCGTGGTATGGAACAGCGTTTCATGAGATGGTTCACTCGACAGGAGCGGAAGATCAGTTGAACCGTCTCAAACCGCAGTCGGGCTTCGGTTCCGATGAATATGCACGTGAGGAACTTGTTGCAGAGTTGGGCAGTGCGTTGGTGTGCCAGAAGTATGGCATGACCAAGAATCTGAAGGAAGACAGTGCCGCCTATCTGAAATCGTGGCTCGGCAGTCTGAAGGAGACGCCAAGTTTCATCAAGACCACCTTGATGGATGTGAAAAAGGCAACGTCCATTCTCACGCAGAGAATAGACGAAGTGTCTTTGGAAATGAAGGAGCAACAGAGTGAGGATGTTGCAGCTTCAGTATCGGAAGAAAACAAGGATGCGAAGGACATGAAGCAATCTGCATCATCAAATGATAATGAGCAGACTGAGGTAGAAGAGGAAAAGGTCGCACGGTCTGCGTTCCGTCGGTAACGAGTCAATCTGTGGCAAACATGCAAAAATCCAAGATGCGCACATATATAATAATGTGTAGGCATCTTGGATTTTTCGTTTTGGGAGTTTTATTCTTCCTCCTCATCATCTTCTTCGGGTGATAGCCATTTCTGCCAATCTTTCTCATCGATGGTGAGGTCGTCCATTTCCCAATCATATGCGAGTTCGGGCATTGGGTCACGAGAGTAAGGGAAATGGATAGTATAGCCGATTTGTCCATAGGAGACATGGAGCGGAGTGACGCAAAGGTCTCTGCCGAAATAGCTTCGGGTGGTAAGGTATTTGCGCCAGTCGAAACGCTCTTTGAGAATGTTTCGACATAGGCGGTAAAGATATTGTTCTATTGTCATACGGCTTGAAGTTCTAACTGTGAATAATATTGTCTGAATGCCTCGTAAAGGTCAGCCATCATGGTTTCAGCTTCCTCCATGTCTTTGACTATATCGGCAATGTGGTAAGGTGCACCATTTTTGCCGTGACCGTCTGAGCCAATCCAAATGTACGCTTCCTCGTCAACATCAAAGTTCTCATAATACTCATGGATATTGTCGATGAAGGCTTCCATATCATCGTTTTCAAGTTCCACGCTGAAATTGAAATCTTGACCATAGGAAGTATATTTGGCGAAGTTTACATCTGTCTTGCCGTTTTGTGGCTCGGAGAAATCAACGCTCCATCCTAATATCTCGGCTATCTCCGTTATCTTTTGCTGTATCATATCGTTTGATTTTTAGCAGCCATAGGCAAGAAGCCTACGGCTGATGAATGGTTTAAACTTCTTCCCTGTCATACATGTCAGACAGAAACGACTGCAATCTCTCGTCGGGAATGTTTCCGATTGGGCAAGGCTTGAAGCTCTTGTCCTGCAATATCGGTATCTTAGGAAGGTTATGTCCGACATCCACGCTGATACTTTCCATTTCCTTGATGGAAGCATAGCCATATTCTGTATCGGCAAGACCGACAACGATAGAGAACAGCGTGAAGTCATTGCCTTCCGGCTGACCTTCCAATACATACCAACGGACTTTGCCGATGAAGAAGACGCATTGGCAAATGGCATCCTTCTTCTTGCCGTCCTGTGAATAAAGCGGATATTGCTTGAACTGCTCCGCCAACTGTGGTGTAATCAATCTGCTTGTCATAACTGCATTATTTATTGGGTGAATACTCTGATGAAGATGGATAGTAGAGCTGCTGCTCACGCAAGGCTTCAATGGCTGCATGTGCCAAAGTGCAAGCCCATTCATTGCGAAGGTCATAATAGCCCTTCTGATAGTTTATTGCCAACTGCTCCATGAAAGCCATCATCACCTTGAACTTCTCGTTTACAAGAAAGCGGTGGTCATTGGCAAACTCTGCACCCACCTTGGATGCGGAACACATCTTGCCGTTCACGAAGCGTGAAAACTCATTGGCAAACTCCTTGTCTCTTTCGTTAATCATATCGTTCATATCTGTTCGGATTAAATTGTGAAACTTCTTTTTCTTCCCTATTTTCGAAGCCTTTACGACTTCATCGAGGGAATTGATTTTACGTGCAATCAAGAGTTCGGACATGGAGGCAGACAAGACAAGGAATTGGGAGATTATTTCATTGGAATACCCCAATCTTTGATTGGTGGAAGGCTGCTGATGAAATAACCTGCTAATAGCAAGGCGGTACTTGACAGTCTGGTGGGCTGAACTAAATTTGCTAAGGAAAAACAAGGGAGGATGAAGGGTATGGGAATATTCTAGTGACGAAAAGTGGTATGATTACCACTTTTTGATAATAGAGAGATCTGTTAGAACCGGCATATACAGTTCGAGCATTCCCGTTTTTTGTCATTTGTGTCACTTTTCGGGAATTGTATTTCTGAAAATATCCCTGTTCAATCTTCGCACTATGTTAAATAGTATTGAACAAGATGAAATATTGAACAAAAAGTTCGTTCGTTTAAGTTTTGTTCATTATCTTTGCAATGTTCAATCAAATTGAACACAACTGACATATTGAACAAATAACATAAAATGATGGCAAACAATATCATAATAAACCAAGCATTGGATGCTCTTAGAGCAAGCCTTCCTGTGGGGGATGTTGTGTCAACAACAGCCGTCAAAGTAAATTGTACCAATGAAAATGATGTCACTGTTAAAATAATGAATGTAGATTTTGTGTGTCATGTAAGGGAAAACATAACCAAGGCCACATTAAATCCGACATTAGCGACTATGCAAACGATGAACAATGACAAGCAGCAAATCTTGCTTGTTACGCAATACGTCACGCCGCAGGTATCAACAGAATTGGCAAACAGAGGTATCAACTATCTGGACTGTGCAGGAAACTGCCTTGTCAGATATACAAAGGCAGGAAACTTGATTTTCCAAATATTTAATCAAGGAAGGAAAAATACAGAGTCCAAGGTGAAAACCTATCCCGTGTTTCAAGATGCAGGATTGAAGGTCGTGTTTTATCTGTTGCAAGATGCAGACAATATAAAGAAGCCTTATCGAGAGATAAAAGAGCAAATTGGTGTATCTTTGGGAAGCGTGAAAAACGTTTTGGATGAACTTACAAGACGTGGTTTTGTTTGTGACACTAAAAACGGGCGCATAATAAAAGACAAAAAACAACTGCTTGACTTATGGGTTAGCAATTACAATGAAGTATTGAAACCCAAATTGCTGGTAGGCGCAATGGCATTTCGAACAGAAGCGAATAGAAATGAGTGGAAAAACATAGCATTGCCAAAGGGCATGTCATGGGGAGGAGAACCTGCCGCAAACTTGACGGATGGCTACTTACAACCAGGAATTTTCGACATATACACGGAAATACCTGCAGCACATCTTATACGAACAGGTGTCGTCAAGCAAGATGCAAATGGGGAAATTCATCTGTACAACAAATTTTGGAATTGGGAAACAGACAACAGAACTGTTCCTGCTATATTAATCTATGCAGACTTGATGGGTAGTGGCAATAGTCGCTGCTTTGAGGCTGCGCAACGCATATTAAAGAATGAGCTTAAAGATTTCGAGTGAAAAGATAAACAATCCATTTCTTGTGGATTTGTTGGAGAAACTTACAGATAGCTTCCGTAGAATGGATCACGACTTCTTTATCATAGGAGCCACCGCTAGAGATATAGTCATGCAGCAGATGCTGAACACGTCATCACGTAGAAAGACAAGAGACTTGGATCTAGCTATAGCTGTTCCAAACTGGCAGGAATTTGACAAAATCAAAAATAGTTTGATTGCGGATGGTTTCGAGAAGGACAAGTCAAAACACCAACGCTTCTATTATGGTGACTATGAGATAGATGTTGTTCCATACGGATATGTCGCCAAGGAAGATGACAACATCTATTGGCCACCCGAAGAAACAATTGCCATGTCCGTAAAAGGGTTTGACGAAGTGCTTTCTGATGCTATAACGGTTAGTATTGATGACAGATTCACTGTAAAGATAGCTTCTTTGCATGGATTATTCTTGCTGAAGTTCAATGCTTGGATGGACAGACATCTAACCACAAACAAGGATGCAGAGGATATGTCGTTCATATTGGACAACTACCTTATGGCAAACTTGGATCGAGAAGCGTATATGGAAGTGTATGATTGGGAAGATTTTGACGAATATGTGGCTGGTGGCTATTGGCTGGCAAACGATTTGGCAAAGTTATTGAACCGAGACCAACTTGTATATTATGCAGACAAAATTGACGAGGAATTGCAGTTGGAGGAGAGAAGCTATTTGATAAGCCAAACTCTCAATTCACAATCGGGTTTGAATTATGACCAAGTAAGGAGAACATGGCAAGTCATTTCAGAAGTGTTTCGCTCTGCTACAGAAGAAAGGGATTTATAATGATAGATATTAATTATTGTAGTCAAAAAGGCTTATGTGATACAAACCAGGATTTTATTTTGTGCAAACAATTACAAGATGGGAGTTGCATCGCTATCCTTGCCGATGGTATGGGTGGCTTACAATATGGTGAGATCGCAGCTGCCACTGTTGCACAAAGTATTTATAAAATATTGGCAGAACATAATTCTGTGGATATAAGAGAGCTGTTAGCAAAGGCTTTTGAACAAGCAGACATTGCAGTTGCAGATAAATGCAAGGCTCTTTGTTGCAAAATGGGAGCAGCAGTTACCGTCTTATACATAAAAGATGATACTGCCAATTACGCATGGCAAGGAAATGTCCGTTTATATTACAAAAAAGAAAAAGGTATACATCAACTTACTGAAGACCACCTGAAGGAAGGTGATAATTGTACCTTTCTGACTCGTTGTGTGAATGGAAGAGGTTTCCGCAACCCTATATCCATTCAAGAAACAAAAATATCAGACATGGACTTGTTGTTTTTATGTACAGATGGATTTTATCAATCCAAGGATTGCATAGATTCTGTTATAGTAGAAAACAAATTGCCAAGTCGTATAGAATACTTGGAAGATGATGCATCCTGCATTCTCATACAGTTGCATAACCCTTGATAAGATAAGAGATATGGCAAAGAAGAAGCATAAAGGACATTACTGTAAGATTTGTGGTGAATACAAGCCGAACGAGTCATTTTCGAGGAAAGGTCATGTCCAACACATCTGTAAGGAGTGCATGGGTGAGATGAAGAAAAGCAACAAGAAGATTTTGGACTTGCCTTTCGGGGACAATGAGTTTGAGATCGTTGATGCCGATGAATATATCGATACTATTTTATATGGCAACAACGAAGAACGAGAAAACAAGACTTTCAAGAAACTCAGCCGTGAACAGAAAATGGTGTTGAAAGCGATAGTGCAAGATGAAGTTACGTTCTATTGGCAAGCCCATCGACAGATACCAGTAAATGACAAGTTAAAACAACTCAGAAGTTCTGTCAATACTGTAGTATATGAACAGTTGGACTTTGCCATAAAGGATGACACGATGTTCAAAGCTTATAT
>NZ_QUCG01000085.1:6770-10948 GCF_003473645.1 Prevotella sp. AM23-5
TATACAAGAGCAAGTCATCACTGTCATAAACAAGATATTGCGACAGGAGAAAGAACAAAACAACCAATAGCAGAAAGAGTCCATTCATCACGAACGGACTCTTTCTTTTGATAATCATTGTTTTGCAGATTACCGCTTATCGTATGAATGATAGTAAAACACATTTACTGTGCAAATAGTCTGACAGCCGTATGACGGTTGACTGCAATTGGTGAATACTTATCAATACCGCCCTTACTTTTTGATATTATCATGGACTTGTCAATGCCTCTTGCCACAAGCTGTTGCGTGATATAATCCGCTCTTGACTTGCTGAGAGGATTGTTGATGCCATCGTTTCCTGTGGCACTGTCGGCAGCACCAACAACGGAAATTTTGAGATGATAAGCCTTTGCTATACGAGCAAGCTCATCCAAGTTTGCCATCTGTGAAACGTCAACCAACTGCGCGGTTCCAATCTTGAAAAAGAAGAACACTGGCGAACCGATGCACTTGGTTCCACCTGTCATTTCTGCAACGTATTTGTTCCAAGAAACAGAATCGGAAACAGAGAAACTATACTCCAGAGAGCGGCTTGTTTTTGGTTTTCCCATGCCATTCCAATCCTTGTGAGCCAATCTTGCACGGAGTGAGTTCAAACCGCTGTAGTCATTTTTCGGGTAGATGCGATACTCCGTACTATCCGCATAATATGTCAGGCGGTCGGCATAGGCTTTCAGCAACCCTTCAATCTCCAAGATCTTTCTCATTTCAACGATGACATTGACATCCTCCGCATGAGCTTTGCTTAACTTTTGGTTGTGAGCCAACAAATCATTGGTGTAATCTGCCAGCCATTTGTTCTGGTTGATATAAGGAGCGGCATCTACAACCTTCTTCCAACCGACCTTTCCGATGTTGAAAGTCAGTCCGGCAGACAAGGTGAACAAATTGTCACCAAACTTATTGGATGCGCCCACGCCGTCATAGTCACGGAATGTGGTTGCACCACCCAATTCCATGTTGACTGCCAAACGCTTTGTTAAACGATATTGTCCAAGCACACCATAGTTGATGACAAACGGACTCTTGCCGTTATCCTCGTTATGGATAATACCGCAACCAGCATACGGAATGAATCCCCATCTTTGTGTGGTGGCATGGTCTTTGACAAAACTATTGGTCACATTCCAAAGAAAATCCGCATGAACCATCTTGTAATCACGGACATTCTTGCTGGCATCCTTGAACTGAAAACCTTGGAAACAAAACCGTCCACCAATCTCTGGCGTGAACCATTTTCCTGCCTCTATTGCCATGGAAGGTTTCATCCTGTCGAACAAGTTTCCTTTACCATGCGGTTTTCCTACAAAAGCGGAAGTGCCACCCGATACACCAACGAACCAGTTGGAAGACCATGCAGAAGGAACTGCCACTTCTTTGAGGTATGTAGGCTCAATCTGTCGGAGCATATCCTCATTTATGCCAGACGGTACCAAATCATCCGTGCCATCATCTATTGTCTCTTCATTGGCGTGTAATTGTCCGCACACGCACAATGCCATCATAAATATTGCTTTTCTAATCATAAATCTCAATTTGTCGATTATTTTTTCTATTAACGCTTTCTACTCTTGCTGTCTTTCGGTCGCATCATCCTGTTTGCCATCGCAAGGCAACGGTGCGCCCAACGCCTGTCATCCTCGTCTTCGTTGCGTCCCCATTTCATGTCATTGCTGCCACCGCCTCCGCCACCTTGCCCTTCGGCGAATGTCGTGGCTTGGTCGATGTAGCCAAGGTATAATAAGGTGGCACAATGAAGAACTTCGGCAGTGTGCTCGGCTATGGTTTCCAATGGCGAACCGTCAAATGCTACTTTGATTTCAGGTGGCAACGATGCCATTTTGGAACGGTAGTCAGTGACCATGCTTTCCAACATCGCTGTCTTGATAAATGTGCCGGCACCAGTCTGAGCTTCACGAGAGAACTGCATGGCATCCTGTCGAAGCGTCTCTGTCCGCTCCTTGACAAACTCCATGTCCTTGTTCAACTCATCCAACTGCTGGTCAGCCACAGCGAGCTTGTCTTTCTTGTCAGCCAGTTTCTCATCAACGGAAGCCAACTCATTTTGCAATTTTTCCAACTTCTGCGACAAGATAGAACTGTCACCCTCCTTGTTTGCAATCAGCACCTTCAGCTTGTCAATCTCCAACATCTTCTGATGTCTCTCTTTTTCCAGATGTTCCACCATGGAAGAGAGACCTTTTACACGACGTTCTGCCAGTGCTATTTCCACCCGAAGATCGCTTACAGCCTTGTTAAGGTTGTCCAGTTCCTCTTCCTTTGAAGAACATTCCTCGGACAGGTGCTTGCGGTATTCCTCCGTAGGTCTGTGTCGTTGCCGAGTCTCCGTTTGGCTCGTTCCACGCACCAGTCCCCAAGGTTCATTGACCATCGCCAACTCGTCATGAAGTTTCGATGTACGTTGACTATATTCCCGATTGTTGGCACCTGCGAAGATTTCTTTGAAGGCAAACTTGCCGTCCTTGATTGGCAGAAGAACGCAATGGATGTGTGGTGAAGTCTCGTCCAAGTGTACATAGAAGGCAACGATATTCTCCTCACCATACTTTCCTGCGACAAAATTATAAATGTCCGTCGCCCATTGCTCAATCTCAGGCATACGCTTGACTGCATAATTTTCCTTGTTGTCACCAGGCTTGAATACAACCTTTTGTTCACCGAAGGCAAGTTCTCGCATCTTCCACTGTGAACCGCTAAAAATGAAATCCGCTACAGTTCTGAAGCGTGGCTCTGCCAACCCCTCATTCTTGTCTTTGATGCCACGAGCTGCCAAGTTCTCAGCCATCAACTGTGGAATAGACTTACTCTTGTCGATAGGTGCTATCTTTCCTCCCTTGGAAATCTGGAAGTTCAGATGCTGTCTACCGAGGTCATAGTTGCCTTTTGCAATAGCCACCTGCCATGCCCTGTCGCTCCAGTTGCGTTGGTATTCACGGCTGAGAGCGGCGGCGCATCCCTTACGTCCCCTGACGTTCAAAACCTGCTTTGCTATTCTTTCCATATCTCTGATATGCTTATATGTGTCAGAAAAACAGTGTCCCAGCTTGCTGCTTTGGCGGACACTCTCCCGAAGACTGATAGGTCGTAGGGGTAATGAGTTACCACACTCCCTAAATTCGTGAACAGCGGGCAAGCCCGATGCGCTAAAAAAGGCAAGCCACGACGAGTGCGATATGCCAGTACCGAACCGTGAGGTCTTAAAAGGAGAATGTCCGTAAGGCAGCTATAATGGAACAGAATGAACTCTACTTATGGTTGTCCGCCTTGGCGGTTACAACTGGCTTGGCAGCTGTCTCAACTGTTGAGGTAGGACAGCAAGCCTTATAATCGGAACACAGGGATTGGAAAAGGCCCATGTCTTCAGCTGTGTTCAATTTGACGGAAGCAGACTTTCCATGACTGGCGATGTCGGGCAGTTCCTTTATCAGAAGGAGCAACTGGAGCCAGTCTCGATTGAGAACACGAGTGAAGAACTTGAAGATTGCGTTACGCAGCTGAAGTCTGTTATGTTCTTCCTCATCTACAAGAGGCATACAATCCACAAGTCTGCCAATCATGCAAGTAGCAATATCATCAGATGAAAGTTGGTTGTCAGATGATGTAGAAGCAGAGTTGTTTTCTTGCGATAATGCTACTGCACCCTTTACAATCTGACCACAGACAACGGCAGTCTCTTCTGTGGTGGAAGTGCCATTGAACCAACTGTCCATTGTGAAACGGATGATTGGTTCCAATATGCTATTTCGCATTGTCGGAACGTTACCGTCCTTCATGCCAATCATCGTGATGATGGTGTATTTCGTTTCAAACTCCTTGCAGTGTATCAGCCCATGTTCCGTTAATTTTTCGAGGAACTGACGCACGGTGGCACGATGCCAGTGCCAGTCCTCCGCAAGTTGGGTTTTGGTTGTGATAAACTGAAAATCTTTCAATTCGTCTGCCACTTCCTTGCTTACGGCTTTCGGCATGTAGTGTTCACAAGCCTTGTCCAGCAGATAACAGAATGCCTCATGCTTGGAATACCGCTCGTTATGTCGGTCCTGAAGAGATGCCAGAAAGCCGACAGAGAGGCTTACCTTTATATTTTCCCTAAAATCCGCAACTATCATCCAATA
>NZ_QUCG01000086.1:0-10734 GCF_003473645.1 Prevotella sp. AM23-5
TGAAAGCTTGCTTTCAAATTGCCGAGTGCCGCCAATCTTCTGCAAAGATACGCTGAATTTTTGTAACTTCCAAACATTTCAGAAAGTTTTTCTTTCTGCATCTTTTAGAAAGCATATTCTGCAACTATCTTGGCGGGAGGAGTCAGCATTCCACCTTTCGGGGAGAATAGGTCAACATATATTGACTAGTTAGGACATTCTACCCCGACTTCATAACCTTACTTCGCATCCGTGCCGATAATTCAAATCGAATTAATCGGACACAATAATGCCCTGTAAGGATTTTACTTGTTATTTTTGAAAAAAAACTTTTTCTTTTGCGCATTACGCATTGTGCTTCTAAGTATAAATCGTATATCTATTAGCTATATGGGTATAGTATATTAAGAAAAATAACTATATAATAGCTTGATAGATAGATATTTATGAATATTGTCCTATCTTCGATAGTGGTAGATCCTCTTTCTAATAGGAGTGAAAAACCCTGGTAGTGGCTAAACCTCTCCCTGCTAGTACTGCTTTCTTACGCTTCTCCCTGCTAGTACTGCTTTCTTACGCTTCTCCCTGCTAGTGCAAAAGTTCATCTTTCTGCAAGATTACTCAATCATATCTATGGTTTAAAATTCTCTTATCAGTGATAGCCCTCGTTCCTATCAGCGGTGGCTGCCGCTCCTATCAGCGATACCCATCATTCCTATCAGCGTGGTCTGTCGCTCCTATGAGCGATACTCATCTTTCCTATGAACGACTCTTTTCTTTCCTAAGAGCGATTGGCGTGCCTGATAAAAGAGTGCAAAAGTGAACATAAGAAGGCTGCCAGCAAGAAGCAGAATACTTCTGGCGACAGTTCTGCAGGTGGCGATTCTTCTACCGACGGCGAGCATACCTCTGGTGGCAGTACAACGGGTGGCAGTACAACGGGCGGCAGTACAACAGGCGGCAGTACAACAGGCGGCAGTACTGATGGTGAAGGCTCTGATGGTGACAATGTAAATTTGTAGAACCATTGCATCATGGCATTATGGTAAGTATCATTTAATTTTATTCATTTAAATCTTTAAAATCTTTAGCGTATGACAGAAAAGAAGAGACAGACACTGAACGAGGTCATCAAGTTTGTGGTGACAGTATTAACCGCCCTGCTTGGGGCACTGGGTGTATCATCCTGCACCCTATAGTGAGGAGGACGGCTTATGAGAAAGATTGATATGATTGTGGTGCATTGCAGCGGTAGCCGCTGCAATCACCGGTACACTCTGGAGCAGTTGCATTTCTGATACCCGCACGCCAGCCCAGAAGGAGGCGATGAAGCTTCTCATCCTCCGTCTTCACCGTGAGTTTCCGGACATCAAGACCATTCTGGGTCACCGCGATTTGCCGGGCATGCAGAAAGCCTGTCCCTGCTTCGATGCCACGAAGCTTCAGCCTCTGCTGGCTTCATAGCATCTCATGAAATTCTCCCAGCCTGTATGTTCTGGCAGGTTGGGGGAGTATCAAGGATACCGGAAAGTAAGAAGGGGCTATACGCCACCTTTTCATCGTGGCATATAGACCCTTGTCGCTTCCCGTGAGGCACAATGTGTACCAAACCTGTTAATTATAAGTAATAAAAACAAAAAATCTATCGTTTTTGTTACTTATGTGAAACAAAAAGGGTATCTTTGCGAAAAGTTTTACTCGTATGAAACAAAAAATATTAGAAAGACTATTTCGAAGACCTGGGAATCAGGAATCATATTATAGGTGGCAACAGGCGTTTTGATATCGAAAAGGTGATGGAAAACGCTGTATATATCCATTTGTGCAGGATGGGGTATAAAGTATATGTTGGTCAGATGTATAAGGCTGAGATTGATTTTGTTGCCGAGAAAGCGGATAGTGTGGCGTATGTGCAAGTTACCTATCTGCTGGCTTCTGAGGAAACGGTAGAGCGTGAATTCGGCAATTTGAAATTGATAAAAGACAGTCATCCCAAATACGTGATTTCTATGGATAGGCTTTACAGTCAAACCAATATTGATGGCATTAAGCACATTCATCTGCGAGATTTTCTGAAAATGACTACTTTGGTTTGATGCCAGGTAGATTACGAATATCACCATATAATCAAGGGTCTATACGCCACCTTTTCATCGTGGCATATAGACCCTTGTCATAGATTTACACATATATTTACCTTATAATATAAAATATGTGGGTTCCTAACTTTTTCAGCAACTTTTCCCAGAAATCCCTTGCAGATATGAAAATAAAGTCGTAACTTTGCGGCATGGATTTTTAATATTGATGATTATGAAGCAGGTAGAAGAAAGATATATCAGCTTGCTGACCGACTTCGGTTTCAAGCGAATTTTTGGAACAGCAATAAACAAGGATTTGCTCATTTGCTTCCTTAACAGCTTGTTTAATGGCAGACAGGTTGTGAAGGACGTGAAGTATCTGAATCCAGAGCACGTCGGAGATGTCTATACCGACCGCAGAGCCATCTTTGATGTATATTGCGAGGGCGAAAACGGTGAGAAGTTCATCGTAGAAATGCAGAATGCGTACCAGACGTATTTCAAGGATCGCGCCCTCTTCTACTCCACCTTCCCTATCCGAGAACAGGCGCCCAAGGGGAATGAGTGGGATTTCAAGCTCAATCATATCTATACCGTTGCCCTGCTCAACTTCAGCATGAACGAGGATGCATTCGACAAGGAGAAAATCCGCCATCATGTGCAGTTGTGCGACACTGCTACCCACAAAGTATTTTACGACAAGCTCGAATATATTTATGTAGAGATTTCCAAGTTCAACAAACCCCTGGAAGAACTGGATACGCTCTACGAGAAGTGGCTCTATGCTCTGAAGAACCTCTATAAGCTTACCCAGCGCCCTAAAGAACTGTGCGACAAGGTTTTCGACCGTCTCTTCGAGGAAGCCGAGATAGCCAAGTTTACTCCGCAGGAAATGAGGGAGTACGAGACCAGCAAGATGGCATATCGCGACATCAAGAATTCCGTAGACACCGCTAAGCGTGAAGGCATAGCTGAGGGTAAGGAAATTGGTATGAAGGAAGGTATGGCGAAAGGTAAGCAAGAAGGTCTTGCGGAAGGTATGGAAAAAGGCAGAGCAGAAGGCAAGCATGAAGCCAACACAGAAACCGCACAACGTTTGTTGGCAATGGGACTTTCTGCCGAACAGGTTTCCAAAGCAACCCAGCTACCTTTGGAAATCATTAAGAATCTGAGCAATTCATAAAAAACAGAATAGCGGAGATGTAGATTACGAATATCACCATATAATCAAGGGTCTATACGCCACCTTTTCTTCGTGGCATATAGACCTTTGTCCCAGATTTACACAGATATTTACCTTATAACATAAAATATGTGGGTTCCTAACTTTTTCAGCAACTTTTCCCAGAAATCTCTTGCAGATATGAAAATAAAACCGTAACTTTGCGGCATGGATTTTTAATACAGATGATTATGAAGCAGGTAGAAGAAAGATATATCAGCTTTGAAGCCAGCAAGATGGCATATCGCGACATCAAGAATTCCGTAGACACCGCTAAGCGTGAAGGCATAGCTGAGGGTAAGGAAATTGGTATGAAGGAAGGTATAGAAAAAGGTATGGAGAAAGGTAGAGAAGAAGGCAGAGCTGAAGGCATGTCCCTGCGAAGCCTTGAGATTGCCAGAAAGATGCTGGCAAAGGGTATGGATGAAGCGTCTATCATGGATATGACGGGGCTGACGGCAGAGGAGATAAAGCTGCTGAAAGCGGAGATGTAGATTATGAATATCACCATATAATCAAGGGTCTATACGCCCTTTTGTCGAGGTGTATAGACCCTTGTCAACCAAGTTAATTGCAGATTTACTACTATTATTCGGGCTTTGTATCAAAGAAACCGATAAACTCATCAAAATCTCGAAGAATGTCATTCAACTTAGGATTACTCTTTTGAACTATAATGGCTATGTAATTGTCAACTTCTTCATCCCTAAGAATAGAAACCTTGACACAAAAACGATCTCGTTTATCGAATTCGTTAAACCATCTGGTAAAAAGGCGAGCTCGCATAGCCTGTCTGCTATCACCCGTTTCACATTGATATAGAAGTATATCGGGATTCGTAAGAAAGAATTCCTCTATAATACATTGTATAGTTGCTTTAACTTTAGAATCGTTAGGAGAATTCTTCTTGTTTTCATTGAGAATGCCGAATTCATACGCTTTTTCATCCTCCCAAATATTATTGTTTTCTACAAATTCTATTCGATACTGAACACCATAATCTGTTAAGAACTTATATGATCCATTATCTATCCAGACCTTATAAGGAGAATGAAAATTGAGGCGAGTTAAGTTAAAGGCATGCATAACAGTCTGCAGCCTCCTCTCGTGCTTTAGCAAAGTCTATTTGAGCCTTTGCTTCCATTTCTTTTTTACGTCTAACCATATCTCGTAATACAGCAATTGCTTCTTCACGAGTTTTAATTTTTAAAGCCATACTTATTCATTTTAAAGTTCTACTTCTTGTTGGTTGCAAAGATAAGCTTTTATTTTGAAAGTGCAAAGAAAACGGGAGAAAAGTTTCGGGAAAAGTTAGGATTTCAAAACCACTGCCCACACAGCCATATCATCCACCCAACAGGTATCAAGACACGATGAAGGGTCTATACGCCACCTGTTCATCGTGGCATATAGACCCTTGTCGTTTCCCATGAAGTGCGGGTGAATATATGTTTACTGGGCAACTTATACTCCTGCCCAGCTTAGGAGTTAAACAATCTGTATTTATTAAGGAACTGGATAGCCACATGTAATAGACTGGAAGTCATAATCGAGGAATACTCTTCCATTATGTTCGTCGCTACCACTATAATCTTTAGTAATATCAGCAGTCCAACAATACCCACCTTCGGTTTCGCCACCATTCATAACTTTCTGGTCTTTTGACAAAACCAAGTCGATGTCTTTGGTTCTGCAACCATCAAAGATACCATTCTTTCCGACATTGCCATATACTTTTGTAAGATTGCCTAAAACTACTTTTTGAAGTTTTGTACAATTTGAAAAAGCTTTTCCCTCGATTTCTGTAACATCTGGGAGGGCTATGGATTTCAGCATGTCAAAATGCAAAAATCCTCTTGAAGGAATCTTCTTACATCCTATCAAAGTAAGGTTTATACTCCCATCCCTTGCATCTCCTTCTAGAAGTCCGCTATGTATTGCTTCCAATGTTTCTTCATCCACATCGGGAGCAAGAATGAGATTGATGTAAGTCTTGCCCGCATCCAATTCCTTCTTGACGTCTTCCACAATTTGATAGTAAGTGATACCTTCGTCAGTCAGCGAAACAACAGTAGCATCCAGTGCATAACTCTTAGCATTTACTGTTGCTTGCAAGAATGTATGAGTTGCCAAAGGAGCTTCTTCATATTTCACAGTGAATTGGGAATTTGTTACAAAATTACCATATAAATAGGCATTGCCCTTTTCATCCGAAGTAAGTGTATAATTTCCGTTCTGTTCCATATCGCTGCTGCCCGCAGGAGTGAAATCTTCGGTATCAACTGTTATTTGCTCATTGGGTAGAGTTGCAATACGCAAACGTGAATATTTGCGTGTTGCTCCGGCAAAAGAAACGGTTATAGTCTCATCATTACCAGTGATTCTTGCATTTCCCTCGATATATTCATCGGTTCCAGCAACCTTACCTTCTTTCAAAACTAATTTGCCAGCTTCCCATTTGTAATTAGGGGCATAATATACATGAGGTATGTATGCAGGGTCTCCTTCCCGATAAACCAATTCACCACTTGTCAATTTCCAACTCTTGCCATTATATGTAAAAGTTGCATACTGTTTTCCATAAAAGGTGTTGTCTATCACCAAAAGTAGTTCATCTCCTTCAGCCCATGAAGTCTTGCCTTCATCTGGTGTACCAATAGCACGAGTCTGTGAATCTCCGAATGCCGGAAATTCACCAACAACCAACTGTACGTTGCTCTTGCCTGTTGTTGCGGTTGTTTCTTCTATATCACTTGTGCATGACGCCATTACTATTGTAACGACTGCCAGCATGATGTATTGAAATATCTTGCGCATAGTTATATCCTCCATTGTTTATTTGAGTTCTTCTTCGTTTGTCCATCCAGTCATATTATCTATGCTGATTCGGGTTAGTTCCACTTTATCTTTTCCTACATCGAGTTTGTAGGTGTAGCGATGGCCCTCTTGAAACTCCGTATTTGACCTCATTTTTGCATGGAAGTTTTTGTCGCCTATCTTGAATTTCACGAAAATCTCGTCAGTTTTGTATGAACCAGGGATAACGATTGCAGAAAACATACCATCGTCATGCTTACAGGCTTTTACCCAATCAGGATTGCCAGAAGGTGTACCCATTACAAATTTCCCCTGGTCTGGGTCGCTAAAAAATCTAACACTGTTGTTTTTTGAATACACTTGTGGTTCACTAATATCCATATCAGGATAATCCGCAGTACCAACATGATATACTATCGTGACCAGCGACATGCGATGCTTCATAGGAATATCTACATAATAGGACCTAGGAATATCGTGCCAATATCCAGTTATGAGATCAGCGTTTTTCAAATTACCTTCGCTGCTTTGGTCTGTTTGTAAATCATACTGTAGATTTTCTTTCCCAAAATCCGTGTCAGATGGATATACAGCCAAAATAGTATGTTGTTCGTATCCATTTAACCAACGAAAACTTCCTGCACGAGACCATGTTTCCCCATTAAAAGAAAGAACAGTCGTACTACCATACTCAGAATCCGTAAATATACTTACTTTTAGTTTATCTTTATCCTCCCAATTGTTACCGTGTCCCAATGTATTGACACGAGTCTGCATACCTCCAACAGAGAAAGTGGCATTGATTTCCTGCCCTTTCAGCGTAGGAGCCATATCCTCATTTTGCGTACATGCTGTAAAGCCCATAGCCATAAGGCCCATTACCGCATAGGAAATTCTTTGTTTTATCGTCTTCATAATCTTCAGTTTTTTATTGTTAGTGAGTTAGTGAGCGGCCAAGCTCACTAACCCTGTATTCCCTATTTTCAGTACCTTAATTTATCATTACAAATCTATATCTGCGTCTAAATCACTTGAATCACCATTTTCCCAAGGAACTATATTAGCTTTTTCTATAGTAATCCCCGTATTTTTAACAGTTATGTTGTATGTATATTTTTTGCCACCTTCAAATTGTCCATTGGTGGATGGTGTTATAGGGGTTGTGTATTTTACTTCGCTATCATTCAACAACAAGTAAATCTCTATATCCATTTTATTGCTTTCAAGGCTTTGCGGCAACATGATATAAGCAAAACTTTCTTCGCTTTCAAAAGGTACATCATTAAAAACACGAGTAAGAGTAGCTCTGTCACCAGCAGTTTCAACCGAACCTGTTCTTGTGTCAAATTTACCGCTTGTAAATATTCCTTTCATATTCAAGCTATTGAATTTATAATTGTTATATTTGACACCCTGCCCTGGCTTAATTTTGAATTCAACCAAACTCATACAATGCTTAAAGCGATGTTCTGCATCTGTAAAATTCACAGTTGGAGATGCTTTACTTGCAGTAGCCCCTGAGGCAAAAAGTACATCAGCCTTACAAGGTTGGTTTGCTTCTACCTCAGCTATATTCCAATTCATTTTACCATCAGTTAAGAATTCGCTATAAGGATAGTATGCACTAAATGTTGTCTCTTTGTTGTCCTTGAAATAGATGATGTTGTCATTGTCAGCAGCTTCAAAAGTACCATCCCCATTTGTTGTTACATACTTTTTGTTGTCTCCTGTTGTATTGCCTGTTGATGTGACATTTACGCCAATGGCATCGCCTGCTGTCCAGCTGTTGTTGTCTGCAGTTCCACGGGTTTTGATATTGTTGGAAATATCCGCCTGTACGGTAGCAGCAACAGGACCATTGTTGCCGATACCGTCTTCTTCGTTAGCGCAAGCAGCAAACAGCAATGCTGCGGCAGCAATGTATAAGAATCTAAATTTCTTCATATATCTTGTTATTTAAGAGTTGTTATTGTGCTATATGTTCATTATTGTCTCCTGCCTCTGTCCAAGACTTAATGGTTCCAGAAATATCTACGGCAGAACGACTCAATTTTACTACTGTATAGTGGTATCTTTTGCCACCCTCAAGTTTTACAGGCATTGTCCATACAAAAGGAGCGTCGTAACCATTCTTGAGGTCAAACTCTATCACTCGGCTTGCTTCTTCTGTAGGGAGCAGGATTGCCTCATACAGCTTGCCAGCTTCGGTAGTTTTCATCGTGATGTCCGCAGGAGTTTCTTCACCAGAGATAGTTCCATCCACAAGATTGAAAGTGGCTTTGGTATTCTGGCCTTTCACTGTCACAGTCATTTTCTTAAGGTCTTCTTGCGTGAGACCGTTACCTGGTTGAACATCCAAAATAAGATTGCTTAACTTATGGAAGAACGTCAAGTCAACCTGTGGCGTAGCTTTGTTGCAGCCTTCTGTCTTGGCATACATGAAGTCGATAGTTTCTTGTTTCGTTTGGTCTGTTACATCAAGTGCAACCTTGTAGTCATTGACAGTGGTCTGTGGATAGTAAGAATAGAAGTCCACATCTCCATCTATCGGGAAGAAAACAGTCTTACCACCAGAAACAGGTGAAAAGGCTATACTTCCATTTGACTGATAGCAAACATTGTCAACACCCTCTTTGATTACATCCGCAGAGAGTGTCTTGCCAGCTTCTGTCATGAAGATACCAATCTTGTCACCATCAGCCCAAGCTACACCAGCAGCACGGGTGTTTACGCTGATACCACCAGTAAACTGCACGGCTACCTTATCGTTCTGGGTAGAAGGTGCGGTGTCTTCTGTACTGCATGAAACCATTGCACCTGCCAAGAGTGCAAGGGCGAAAAACTTAGTCATCTTTTTCATATTATAAATATTTTAAAAGTTATTATTATTTTATTTCTACTTCATTGTTGAGGTTCGTCCAACCGTTGATGGTAGCTTCCAGATACATCTTTGGCTGCATTTGGTTGTAGTTGAGTCGCAACTCATACTTTCCTCCAACCTTCATCGCAGGAGCGGTGATGTCATACTCTTGCAAGGTCCCGTTAGGCAGCAAGAGGCGGAGATAAACATGAGAGGCGGGGCTTCCCTGTATGGTCGGCATCAGCCGAATGACTTCCGATTTCAGGGTTGACTCAGTAGCCAAGATAGTAGGTATTTCCACTTCCGTTGGCTTTATGCTCGGCAACCCATAGTCGCCATCACCATTCTTCTGTGTAGGGAACAGACACCAGGCTGCATCTAATGCCTTACCACTCATTTCTGTGCCTTTAGGTACATTCTCTATGATGATGGTCAGTTCGGCAAGCACGCTTTTGACAGGATTCTGCACCACATAGTTGCCTTCCTTGTTGTCTATCCTCACGTCGGCAACTCCGAAATAAGCATTATGCTTCACATCCTTAGGATTGGTCAAGCCTATCTGGATATTGTTCCAATTAGTCAAAGCCCTGGTCTGGTCAGTGGTGAAGAATGGCTCTATAAGATTGGTAATAGCCAATATCTGATAATGCCCTTCAGGAAGAGCGAAGCGTTGGCTTGCCACCTCCTGCGCACTGCCATAATGTTTTTCCTCTACAAGCGAACCGTCATCGGCATTGAATATCCAGAGTTTCACGTCCTTCACTTCCGTACCTTGGTCGGCTTCATCTGCCCAAGTGAGCGATACTGACAAACCACCCTCATCCTCACCGTCATGAACATTATGGTCACAACTTGCCAACAGGCATGGGACGCATAACAGCACCCATAACCAAATATTAAATTTTCTTTTTGCTTTCATTTTCTATCTTGTTTTATGGGTTACTGTTGATGATTGTTGAAAGGTAAGCTGAATCCCAACCTTACTCCACTTTCCCAAACAAAGTTGTTCTTATGCAGATGCTCCGGCATTCCATCCACACGTTTGCCAGTAAGACGGGTCAAACCGGAATAGATGCCAAGTTTTAAGCATGAGTTCAGTTGATAGCCAACCTGCAAGTCTGCACCATAACCCAAATGCCAGTTTGTAGAACCTTTCATCACCTTGGCATCATCGGCTATAGTCTGAATATCAGCCTTGGTAGTTACTGCATATATATGAGGTGAAACAGCCAAATCCCATCGGCTGTTAGCTGTTTGAGGGAACAGCCCAAGGAGATGAACGTTCACTCTTGCCCCATACCTGCCCATCCTGACATGGCTTTTCAGATTAGCATATTCCCAACTGTTCATACCTAAGACACCTGCCTTGTAAAGCACACCGTCGCTACCCAACCAATAGTTACGTTCTACGCAACAGTCTTGTGCTGACAAGTTCATCTCTCCATACTTGGCAGATAATTCTGCCGAGAATATGGAGTTGAAACGATAGCCACCATATAAGCCAGCAGCCCAACCGAGATGCGTCTTGTCGTGTCCGAAACTTGAGAAAGTAGAGAAACCAAAAGGCATTCCACCCTCTACTCCTACATACCAGCCTTGCTGACCGGTCTTTCCATCTTCTCTTGCTTCTGCTTTCGCGAAAGAAAATGGAAGAATTAAAGCAAGTGCTGCAACCAGTAACCGATTTTTTGTTGTCAAATAATTTGCCATATCATTCATTTGTTTTTTATCGTAAAGGTAAGGATCTATCTCCAATTACAGGACAAGTATCCACC
>NZ_QUCG01000087.1:0-10710 GCF_003473645.1 Prevotella sp. AM23-5
ATTACATAAGAATTAACAGAGTATTGTTCTAATAGAGCATCACAATTTGAAATGCAGGTGTAATATTCAGACCATACTGTAGAAGAGAGGTTACTGATATTCTTGTCTTGCCAATTGTAGAGATTTTGGGTTTCTACATCCTTTCCCGCCAGGTTGGTAGGACAGAAGTCGTTACCCAAAAGAGAAAACTCATACTCCTGATGGGGATAACTCAGATAGCAGGAGGTTAGTAAAGAACGTCCTGTTTTGACATCTGTGATGGCATCAGGGTCGGAAAACTGGTCGGGTGGGGGTACATTGAGTGAACAGCTAGCTAAAAGCATGGTACTGCCTACTAAGACCAGTGATTTTTTTATGATATTTATATAATTCTTCATTTTTCCTAGAATGTAAGATTCAAATTGAATGTATATATTGGTTGTGTTGTGCCGGCAAGTGTTCCGCTCTCTGGGTCACTCTCTTTATAGGAGGTCCATGTGAAGAGGTTGGAAGCCTGGAAGCCCACTGTAGCATACTGCAAGAATGGCAATACCTTTTGCAGGGTGTCTGATGGCAAACGATAGCGCATACTTATCATGGAGAGACGCAAATAGTCGCTCTTGCCTACTGTCCTGGAGTTGGGATATAGTGCAATGTTGTCTTCTGCCGTAGATGAAGTATAGAATGGTGTCCAATAGATTTTGTCCTCATCTCCCTGTTTGAACCACATCTTATCTGTCTGACCGGCAACGGCATTCTTGTTGACATTATCCTTGTCTCTTACATAGGAATAATTGAAACGCTGGATGCCGCCATGAACGTAATAAAAATCCATGTCAAAGTCGAATGACTTGTAAGAGAAGCTCAGATTGAATGTACCTGAATAAGGAGGCGTGAGATGTCCCAATGCTACGACATCGTCTTTTGTCAGCGCTTCTGTTGCCTGTTTCTCCGTGCCATTTGGCAAGAGGAATACAGGATAACCTGTAAGAGGATTTATACCCAGGGATTTTGGTCCATAGAGCATGTCGTATGATTTTCCTACCTCATAGTCTGGTACCAATTGATCTTCTGTGGTATAAATCTTATCTGCATAATAGAGGTCGAGTACCTTGTTGTTGTTATAGGCAAGGTTTGCCCCTATGCTGAAACGGCAATTGTATGTATCTATAATCTTTGCACTCAGACCTACTTCTAAACCGCTATTCTGAAGGACACCGATATTTCGCTTCAAAGTAGAGTAACCTACTGATGTAGGGATTGGCACATCAAGCAATGCCTGCTCTGTACGGCGATTGTAATAGTTGACATCCAATGTGATGCGATTGAACAAATCCATGCTCATACCCAAATCTATCGATTTATTCTGTTCTGGCTTCAAATCCTTATTATACAAGGAAATCAACTCCAATACACGTTGGTCTTCGTATGTATTGGTAGAGTAGGAGAAGGTTCCTGTTGTTGTCGATACGGATACACCATTGAGATTGGCTGTAATACCATAGGATCCCTTGAAATTGAGACGGGAAATCACCTTGTTGTCTTTCAGAAAAGCATAATTTGAAGGTGTCCATCCCAAACCGACAGCCCATGCCTTGTTCCAACGCTTGTCGGAAGGTAAGACAGAGGATGCGTCGGCCTTATAGGTTGCATAGAGATCATAGGTACTCAACAAACTATATCCCAACACACCTCCAATACCCAACTGGCGATTCTTGTCTCTTGGCGCACTCATCTTTACCCTGCGTGAACCGGTAAGGGATTGATTGATGGCTGCTGCTGAGTTGATGGTTCCAACACCATAACCAGTAGTGCTGAGGTTGTCGATATTGGTATCATAATAGTCCATGTTGGCACTGAAAGTGAGGTCATGAATTTCATTGAACGTACGGGTATAGGTAGCACGCACATTCGCAGAAATATTGGTTGTCGTATTCTTGGATTTCGAATAAATACCTCGTGCAACTTCTGCCACGCCGCTATGCATCTCTGAGTATGCGGTTGATGGGGTAAACTGGTGTGATTCGTCTAAGACAAAGTCGATACCTGCCACTGCTGCAATGTCAAGACCTGGCAATAGTGTCAAGGTGATGTTTCCATTCACTCCAAACTCCTTGTCATTAGATTCAGCACTGTATTGATTCATCAAATCCTTATAGGTCTGGCCTGGATAAGACCATAACTTTCCGGTCTTCTGCTCATAAGGATTTAATTCGTAAATCAATGAAGATGGGTCATTGGCAGTACCGTTCGGAGTGTTGGTCTTGGAATAAGCTCCTGTCACGCCCAGCATGGCATAACCAATCTTGCCCAACTTCTGGTCAACGTTTAATCGGAATCCCATACGCTGCTTGTCATTTCCTTCGATACGACCACCCTGATAAGAATAGTTGGCAGAAAGAAAATAAGTTGTTTGGTCATTGCCGCCACGAAGACTTAAGTTGTGGCGCTGGTAGAAGCTGTTGCGCAATAGTTCGTTGAACCAGTCGGTATTGATATTGCGCAAGGAATCAAGCTTGCTCTGTCCTTCAGCTATCATACTGGCTAAGTTTGGGTCGTTGGCAAAGTATTTGCGATAATAGTCCTCACTATAACGATAGCCTGGTGTCTCTGCATTACCGATTAGTCTCTCCAGTTCCAGCTTTTCTGCTGAATTCATCATCTTCAGACCACGACGACCACGGGTAGTAATACCCATATTGGTGCTGTAGTTGATGAGAGGCGCACCGGAATGTCCGCGTTGCGAGGTAATTTCGAGCACACCATTAGCAGCCTTCACGCCATAGAGTGCGCAGGCTGTAGCATCTTTCAGCACTTTCATGCTCTTGATATCCGAAGGATTCAGATTATAAAAAGTCTCAGCAGAGATAATCTGTCCATCCATTACATAAAGTGGTTCGTTGGTTGTATTGCCCTGTCTTAGGGAAGAGTTGCCGCGTAAACGGATTTTTGGGGCAGAACCCAAATCTCCTGTGTTGGTAACGACAAGACCAGGCACAGCACCCTGCAAAGCCAAAGCCATATCTATCATAGGCTTTGCCTCTACACGTTTCATGTCAACGTTTTCTACAACGCCCGACTTGGAACGTAAGTCTATGGCATTGATATTGCTTCGCGCCATGACTACGACCTCACCTACTGAGGTAGAAGATGGCTCCAGCATCGGACTGATGGTTGACTGTCCTTTGTAAACCACATGCTTGGCCTTAAAACCAAGCATCGTGAATTTTATACTTGCCCCACGTTTGATAGGCTGGCTGAAAGCATAGCGACCTTCATCATCCGTTACGGTTACGATCTGGGTACCTTCTACTTTTACAGTTACACCTGCAAGCGGGTTCTTATCCTGGTCGTAAACGTAGCCTATTAAACTTTGGCTTTGAGGTAAGGTCATATTATTGAACACCTCTGAATGATTCACTGAAGCTGCCATAAGATTAGCTGGCGCAGTGCAGAGCGCTATGGTAGCCAATCCTACAGTAATACTTTTATGAATACTACTCGTCTTCTGTTTTCTCTCTCTCTGTCTTTTCATGAAACTTTGTTTTGTAATGATACGGGTGTTTCTTTTTTGTGAAGGCAAAGATACAATATTTTTTTAAAATTAAACATTTTTTTTTGTACCTTTTTGGGAGGAAAATACTAAAAATACCTAGTTTTTAGTAGTAAAATGATGTTTTTTTTCGTCTTTTTGTCTGTTAATTCGGATAAAAGTGGTGGTGTTATTGCGTCAGATTGTTGTTTTCTTATCTTTACTCAAACGTAGGTATTCTTGTTAAAATAGGTTAATCGTAAGATGCAAAAAAGGCAATCCCATAAATCTATGGAATTGCCGGAAATATGCTTTGAAAATTAGAAATTCACTCCGAAATTGAGCAAGAGGGCTCCATTATGCGATTTGTCAAAACTGTCGTGGCAGATGTTTGCAAGGCCGATGTCGTAGGTGAGGTCGGCATAGAACATATCGTAGCCGATGCCGCAACCGATGCGCAGACCACCATCCAGACGGCGGAAGTTGTCGCTGCGGAAGGAACTCTGGGCCTCTCGCTCGGCAAAGTTCTTGATCTTGCCACCTACACCCACGGCGAAGTAACCGCCGAATTGTGGCTGGATGGAGAAGTGGTCATCTACATCATACTTGTATTTCAACACCGCAGGAATCTGCAGGTAGTTGAGGTCGTAGGTCATCTTCTTGCCGGAAACCAGATCCTTCTTGCCACCTTTTTCAATATAGGAGAGACCCGTCTCCAGATACAGAGGCGCAGTATCCGTGAGCGGAATGCCGGCAACAACGCCTACGTTGAGACCCGTCTGCCAGTCACCACCATCCAGACGGGGATCATCCGAATTTACGTAGGTGAATGCCGGACCGATTCGGAAACCGAAGTATGGAGCACCGTAACTGTGGTTGTATCTGTAGTCGAGATGTCCCGTCTTCTTGTTGTAATATCTACTATTCTTATAGTTCTGAGCTGTTGATGGAATCACTGCCAGGAGTATTGCCATCATGATAAATGCGATTCTTTTCATATTGATGTGATTTTAATTATTATCTGGTGCAAAGGTATGGATTTTCGGTCATCTTGCAGCGTGAGAATCCCTATAATGATAGGGGGAAAACCCTATTGCGCCTTTTCTTCGATAAAAAAAGTAAAAAGTTTCTTCTATTATTTTGTAGTGTCTTCATTTCTCATTATCTTTGCACCAAATTATAAACGTTTATAGAAAAAGATGAAATTATTGAAGAAGTATCTACTGGATATTCTGGTAGTGATTGTTTTTGCAGTGATCTCTTTCGTGTACTTCATGCCTGCCGACATGGACGGACGAATTCTGTTCCGACACGACTCGGCGGCGAGCAAGGGATTGGGACATGAGAAAGAGCTTTTCCAACAGCAGACTGGCGAGACAACCCGTTGGACCAACTCTGTGTTTGGTGGTATGCCAACCTATCAGATGTCGCCTTCGTACGGCAGTACCCAGGTGCTCAGCCAGGTAACGAAGGCTTATCATCTGTGGTTGCCTGATTATGTATGGTATGTGTTTGTCTATCTCCTGGGCTTTTATATCATGCTCCGTGCCTTCGATTTCCGACAATCGCTGGCGGTGCTGGGTTCCATCATCTGGGCATTCTCATCCTACTTCTTTATTATCATTGCTGCAGGTCATATCTGGAAGGTATGGGCTTTGGCCTATCTGCCTCCTATGATTGCGGGTGTGGTACTGGCTTATCGGGGTAAGTATCTGAAAGGTCTGCTCCTCACTGCCATCTTCTCGGCTTTCGAGGTGAATGCCAACCACGTGCAGATGACCTATTATTATCTCTTCATCATCCTCTTCATGGTGATTGCCTTCCTGGTAGATGCCATCAAGAAGGGGGAACTCGCCCGTTTCGGCAAGGCGACAGCGGTATGTGCCGTGGGTGCCCTCATCGGTATCTCGCTCAACCTCTCCAACCTGTATCATACCTGGCAGTATGGTCAGGAAACCATGCGTGGAAAGAGCGAACTGGTGAAGAAGAATACTGCCAACCAGACCAGCAGTGGTTTGGATAGAGACTATATCACCCAGTGGAGCTATGGTATTGATGAAACCTGGACGCTTCTGATTCCTGATGCCAAGGGTGGTGCTTCCGTACCTCTCGCCCAGAATACGCAGGCGATGGAGAAGGCGGATCCTAACTTCGTGCAGATTTATCAGCAGCTCGGACAGTACTGGGGCAACCAGCCTGGTACGAGCGGTCCTGTATATGTAGGAGCATTCGTATGTATGCTCTTCATCCTCGGTTTGTTTATTGTCAAGGGTCCTATGAAGTGGGCATTGCTGGCTGCCACCATCCTGAGCATCCTGCTCTCCTGGGGTAGAAACTTCATGCCGTTCACCGATTTCTTCCTTGATTACATTCCGATGTATGCCAAGTTCCGAACGGTGGCTTCTATCCTCGTGATAGCCGAGTTCACCATTCCGTTGCTTGCCATGATGGCTTTGAAGAAAATCATTGATGAGCCGGAGATACTCACCAGTAAGATCAAGCTGGTATATGCCAGCTTTGGTCTGACGGCAGGCTTCTGTCTGCTCTTTGCCCTGATGCCGAGTGTCTTCTTCCCTGATTTCATTTCCGTTCAGGAAACTCAGGCGTTGCAGCAGTTGCCGGCAGAATACCAGGGGCCGCTCATGAGCAATCTCATCGAGATTCGCAAGAGCATCTTTACTTCCGATTGCTGGCGCTCGTTCTGGATCATCGTCATCGGCTCAGCCTTCCTGCTGCTTTACAAGATGAAGAAGTTTGGTGCTGAGTATATGATTGCCGGCATCGCCGTACTCTGTCTCGTAGATATGTGGATGGTGAACAAGCGTTATCTCTACGATGATATGTTCGTAGATAAGAACGTGCGCGATACTCCTCAGCAGATGACGGAGACCGATAAGATTATCTGCCGCGACAAGGCGCTCGATTACCGTGTGCTCAATCTCGCTTCCAATACCTTCAATGAGAACGAGACCTCTTATTACCACAAGAGCATCGGCGGTTATCATCCTGCCAAGCTCCGTCGCTATCAGGAGATGATTGATGCACATATCGCTCCTGAGATGCAGAAGACGATGAAGGCTGTGGCTGAGGCAGGTGGTGATATGACCAAGGTAAATGGCGACAGTATCTTCCCTGTATTGAACATGCTCAATACCAAATACTTCATCCTGCCTTTGCAGGGCGGTCAGACGGTTCCTGTACAGAATCCATACGCCTACGGCAATGCCTGGTTTGTGGATGAGGTGCAGTATGTCAACAATGCCAACGAGGAGATTGATGGCGTGGGCAAGGTCAACCTCCGTCATGTGGCAGTGGCTGATGCCAAGTTCAAGGAGCAGCTGGCTCAGAGCGTGAAGCAGGATGATACTTCGGTGGTGAAGATGATCCAGTATAAGCCAAACAACCTCACCTACGAGGTGAAGTCGAGCAAGGGTGGCGTCATCGTCTTCTCTGAGATTTACTATCCTGGATGGACTGCTACCGTAGATGGTCAGCCTGTAGAACTGGGACGTGTGGATTATATCCTCCGTGCCATCAACGTGAAACCGGGCAACCACAAGGTGGTACTCGATTTCCATCCTCAGTCGCTCAAGAATACAGAGATGGTAGCTTATATCGGCTATGGTGTTCTGGTACTCCTTATTATAATAGGTATAGGAGTGGAAATCAAAAAGCGCAAGAAGACAGATGCTGTTTCGAACAGAAATTGATATTCCGAAGGCCGACTTCGAGATACAGCCGGCAGAGCAGATGCTCTTCGTGGGCAGTTGCTTTGCCGACAATCTGGGTCGCCGATTCGTGGAGAATCGCTTCCGTGCTACGGTGAATCCCTTCGGTGTGATGTATAATCCGGCAAGCATTCTCCATACGGTAGAGAAATGCGCCGAGGTGCATCCTCGTGTAGCAGTCTTTACGTTGGGTACGAACCACGTGTATATTCTGAAGGAAACGGGCGAGATTGTGGATAACTGCCAGAAGCGCCCCCAGCGCCTTTTCGAGGAAAGGGAACTGAGTGTAGAGGAATGTGCTGCGTATCTGCAAAAGGCGATTGATTTGCTGAAGCAACGAGGTTTGAAAGATGAAACATCGGAAGATGAAACTTTCTATACCAGCTTGAAGGTAATCGTAACCGTAAGCCCCATCCGTTATGCCAAATACGGCTATCATGGAAGTCAGCTTTCGAAGGCTACGCTTCAGTTGGCTGCAGACTGCTTGGTGAAGGCGAATCCTGGTGTGTTGAGCTATTTTCCAGCTTACGAAATCATGAACGATGAACTTCGTGATTACCGATTCTACAAGGAAGATATGCTGCATCCGAGCGATCAGGCAGTAGAATATATCTGGGAGAAATTCCGGGAAACCTATTTCGGCAAGGCTGCCGAACAGTTTCTGGAAGACTGGCGTCCCATCCGGGAAGCCCTCGGACACAAGCCCTTCAACCCCGATAGCGAGGAACATCTGAAGTTCATCGCCAAAACGGAAGAAAGGAAAAGATGGTTCGAGAAAAAGTATGGGTTAGTGACGGGCTGAAAGCCCAAAAGCATAATGTAGAACATTTAAAGTATTAAGACAATGACATATACTATTGAAAAGGTAACCACACTGATAGGTGCGCGTCGCTATGGAGACAATGATACCAACATCGGTTTTATCCTGACCGATAGTCGTTCTCTTTGTTTCCCGGAGGAAACTCTGTTTTTTGCACTCAAGTCTGAGCGCAATGACGGTCACAACTACATTCCGGAGTTGTATCGTCGTGGAGTCAAGAACTTTGTGGTGACTGATGTCCCTAAGGGATATGCTTCTGATTATCCGGGAGCCAACTTCCTGAAGGTTGTCAACACGCTGGAGGCTCTCCAGCGCCTGGCAGAACGTCATCGTGATGAATTCAACATCCCTATCGTGGGTATTACGGGCTCGAATGGCAAGACCATGGTCAAGGAGTGGCTTTATCAGCTGCTCTCACCAAGCATGTTCGTCACCCGCAGTCCTCGCAGTTATAATTCGCAGATAGGTGTGCCATTGTCGGTTTGGCTGATGAACGAGCAGACCCAGGTGGGTGTGTTCGAGGCTGGTATCAGTCAGCCGGGCGAGATGCTTGCCCTGCGCGACATCATTCAGCCTACCATCGCCGTACTCACCAATGTGGGTTCTGCCCATCAGGAGAACTTCTCTTCCCTGGAGGAGAAGTGCCGGGAGAAACTCATCCTCTTCCATGATGCAGAGACCGTGGTTTATAATGGTGATGATGAACTGATTACCAAGGTGGTGGCTGAATATCCTGATTACAAGGGTGAAAAACTCTTCTGGTCGCTCAAGAACCCTGAGGCTCCTTTCTATGTGAAGAACATCGAGAAGCAGCAGAGTGTGAGCGTTATCACCTATATATATAAAGGTGAGATGGACAGTTTCTCCATCCCATTCATCGATGATGCATCTATCCAGAACTCCATCATCAGTGCAGTGGTGGCTTCGAAGCTCGGCGTTTCTGCCGAGGATATCGACAAGCGCATGGCAAAACTGGAACCTGTGGCGATGCGACTGGAGGTAAAGGTGGGTCAGCATGGCTGTACACTCATCAACGACAGTTACAACAGTGATATAAACTCACTCGACATCGCTCTCGACTTCATGAACCGCCGTCCTGATCATCGTGGCCGTCGCCATACTTTGATCTTGAGCGATATCTATCAGAGCGGTCAGACTCCTGAGGCTCTATATAAAGAGGTGAGCGATCTTGCCCGCAAGCGTGGCGTAGTGAAGTTCATCGGTATCGGTCCGGAACTCTGCAAACAGCATGATACGATTCAGATTTCAGAAAAGTTCTTCTTCCCGAATGTGGAGGAGTTTATCAATAGCGAGGTCTTTGCCTCCCTCCGCGATGAGGTCATCCTCCTGAAGGGTGCCCGCCAGTTTGGTTTCGATCAGCTTACCGAACTGCTGGTGCAGAAGGTGCATGAAACCACCCTCGAGGTCAACCTGAATGCGGTGGTTGCCAACCTCAACTACTACCGTGCCTTCATGAAGCCGGAAACCAAACTGGTCTGCATGATCAAGGCGGATGGCTATGGTGCCGGAGCGGTAGAGATTGCCAAGACCCTGCAGGATCATCGTGTAGATTATCTGGCTGTGGCTGTTGCCGATGAGGGTGTCACCCTTCGCAAGAACGGTATCACCAGCAATATCATGATCATGAACCCGGAAATGACAGCCTTCAAGACCATGTTCGATTACGACCTGGAGCCTGAGGTGTATTCTTTCCGATTGCTCGATGCGCTCATCAAGGCTGCAGAGAAGGAGGGTGTCACCGGATTCCCTGTTCACATCAAGCTCGATACCGGTATGCATCGCATGGGCTTCGATCCTGAAAACGATATGGAGGAGCTTATCGGTAAGCTGAAGCATCAGAATGCCATCATCCCTCGTTCTGTCTTCTCTCATTTCGTGGGAAGCGATGACGATAGTTTCGATGATTTCTCTGCCCATCAGTTTGAACTCTTCGATAAGGGAAGCCGACAGTTGCAGGCTGCCTTCGACCATAAGATCCTGCGCCATATCTGCAATTCGGCAGGTATCGAGCACTTCCCGGAGCGCCAGTTGGATATGTGCCGCCTGGGTCTCGGACTCTATGGCATCAACTCCCGCAACAACAAGACCATCAACTGTGTGAGCACCCTGAAGACTACTATTCTCCAGATGCACAACGTGAAGGCGGGCGATAGTGTAGGCTATAGTCGCAAGACCATCCTCGATAAGGACAGCGTCATCGCTGCCATTCCTATCGGATATGCTGATGGCTTGAACCGCCGTCTCGGCAATCGCCATGCCTACTGTCTGGTCAACGGTCAGAAGGCAGATTATGTAGGCAATATCTGTATGGATGTGGCGATGATCGATGTCACCGGCATCAATTGCAAGGAAGGTGATAGCGTGGAAATCTTCGGAGAGCATCTTCCTGTTCAGGTGTTGAGTGATATTCTGGAGACAATTCCTTACGAAGTACTGACCACCATCAGCAACCGAGTGAAGAGGGTTTATTACCAGGATTAAGCGTGAAAAGAAGCGTTGCTGGCGACAATAAATCGTGCAAAAACGTATAAAAAACGATAAATCCCATCCGAAAAGCTCGGATGGGATTCTTTTTTGCGTAAATTTTTCCATTAAAACGTATTGAATATGAACTATAATAATAAAAATGA
>NZ_QUCG01000088.1:0-5774 GCF_003473645.1 Prevotella sp. AM23-5
TTAAATTATAGTGTTGCGGAATTAAGGCAGAATAGAATTCTATGCCACCATGGTTAAGTAGCTGATTATTGAAATCAAAGAAAGCGACATTCTCCCAATTAGATCCAACTCCCCAAAGGGTAACATTTGTTGATGAAACCCATTCTGGTGCCCAAGCAATCACGCCTGCTCCTCCATTATTGCGTACGGCTTCTTTTACTTCAACAAGAAAGTCCTTTTGAAGTTGAGGGCAAGGCTTTTCTGGATACCCTGTTGCCATTTTACTCATTAAGTTATGGCAATTATCATTCCATTCACGGGTCCAAATATGACCAGTCTCTGCCACCAAAAGTTTTATGCCATATGTTTGATATAATTTAGAAGTGAACTCGCCCAGTTCGGATGGAGTATAAGATTGCCATTGAGGATAGTAGGATAAGCCTAACATATCAAAACTGTGAATACCTAAAGCCTTTAAGTTTGCAACCCAATTGTTGGCGTCTCCTGGATTCATGGCAACATGAAGAACTGTTTTTATAGATTTCCCAGTTGCATTGTTAAAATCTTCTACTGCTTTTAAGCCTGCATTGAACAGTTGAACATTTCTTTCATAATCCACAGGCTCTAACAAAGAGTTGTCTGCTACCATGATGTTTTTGTTTGTTTCATTGCCTATCTGCACCATGTTTGGCAACAAATTTCCAGATAAAAGAGTCTGCAATGTTGACAGTGTATAATTATATACGGAGTCTGACAAAACTGTGGTATTATTTACAACTGAAGCCCAAGCTGCAGGAACAACATTCTGTTCAGGATCAGTCCATGTGTCTGAATAATGGAAATCCAATAAGACATACATGCCTAAATCCTTTGCTCTTTTTATACTCTTTTTTACATCAGACAATGTTGAATACTTAGTCCAAGTTGGGTTATGCTATAATCTCAGACGTACAAGATTTGCACCATAAGAATTCATTAACTCATAAGAAGTCTTAGCAACACCATTTTCGGTGAACTGGACACCACAATCCTCCAATTCATTGGTGTATGACAAGTCTGCTCCTTTTATGAAAGGTAGAGATTCTGTCGTTCTGGTGCTTCCTACTGGTAAGGTTTCATTCAAAGAAGTTACGGTTGGTGTCGAAATGGCATCCGTTTGACAAGATGTTCCTGCCAAGCAGAATGCAATGCCTAGCAATGCATTCGCAATTAGTTTAATCTGTTTCATACGATTTTTATGTTTAAAATTGAAGTCTGCTGCAAAATTAGCATATTGGGAAAATTAAACCAAATCCAAATCAGACAAAGACTAATGCAAAAAGGACATGTCGCATATCTGTCCTAAACATGTCCGTTGTGTTCCTGCACAAACTGTTTTGGAGCGATGCCAAATTCGTTTGTGAAACATTTCGTGAAGTAAGAAGCATTGGACATTCCCACCATGTACATTACTTCAGATACTGAAAATCTGTCTTGTTTCAGCAGTTCTGCAGCTCGTTTTAAACGTGTGGAACGCAAGAATGCAACAGGTGTCTTACCTGTCAATTGCTTGATTTTTCTATATAGCTGCTTTTGATCGACCTTCATCATATCCGAAAGCATAGAAACATTAAAACCTTCCTTCTGCATATTCGTTTCAATAATCTGCAATAACTCTTTTATGAACAACTCGTCTGAAGATTCTATGGAAGTTTCCTCTTTTGTAGACCTCTGTTCTTTTAACATAGTTTCGATATGTTGTGCTTTACGAACATTTTGAGCTTGTTTCAATAATCTTGCCACCTGAAGCACTAATTTGTTAAAGTCGAAAGGCTTTGAAATGAAAACATCTACACCTGCTTTGATGCTCTGTAATTCTGTTTCAAAGTCATCTTTTGCTGTTAGCATAATCACAGGAAGGTTTTCCATTTGTGCAGTATGCTTTAGATTCCGAACAAATTCCAAGCCATTCATGATTGGCATCATTTGATCAACAACTATCAAGTTTACGTTTTGAGTTTTCAGTATGTCAAGCCCTTCTTTGCCATTGAAAGCTTTCAAACAAAAGTATTTTTCCTCAAAAGCAGAACATAAGAATTCTACGACTTCTTTATTGTCATCAATGATTAAAATCTTAGGCAGTGCATTCTCTGCTAATTCTAGTTCTGAAGTCGTGGGAACAGTCTCTTTTCTTATAGCATTTTCCTTTAAAGGTAAAGTTACAGTAAAAACAGCACCTCCCTTGTTGCTGTTTGTTGCTACCACTTTCCCATGATGTAATTCTACAAACTTCTTGACCAGGAATAATCCAATCCCTGTGCCATGTTTACTTTTATCTTCTTCTTTACCTTGGTAATGTCTAATAAATATAAAAGGTAGTTCTGCTTCAGGGATACCACAACCATTGTCTATGACAGAAACAGAGATTTCGCCTTGTTTTACTTGTAGTTCGACCCGTACATGTCCAGTATTATCATTCACATGCTTAATGGCATTTGATAGTAAGTTTGTAAATATGGATTCTATTTTCACAACATCTACGTTCAACCAAAGTTCTTGTATGTCATGAATAAAGTCAATTTTTATCTTACGCTCGTTAGCTATTGGCGCAAAAGCTGAGATACCGTTATTTAATAAGGATACTAGTTCTACATGAGAGCAAATAACAGAATTCTCTGTATCATATTCTGTTTGCTTGTCATCTATAATCTTATATATCAAACTGTTCAATTTTAGGGCATTGCGCTGTATCCCTTTTAAGGTATCTCGCATTTTAGCATTCGTACACTCAGACAAGAGTTTTCCTAAAGGGGCAATAACTAAACTTAAAGGAGTTTTCAGTTCATGCGAAACATTGACAAAGAACTCCATTTTCATCCTTGCCAATTCTAAGGTCTTTTCCTTGGCTTTTCGCTCAAATAATTTTTCGCTCTTTTTCTTTTGAATTCTTAAAAGACAGAATGCTACCATCAATAGAAATATTACATATATCCCCCAAGCCCAAGTGGAAAAATACCATGGGTAAGGGACATCTAATGTGTAAGTTGAAATGGTAGCATATTTATCTGTCATGGGGTCCGTAATACTCAGTTGCAAGGTGTTTTTGCCACTGAGCATAACTGGATATTCAAGCAGATTATTGCCTGTTTTCATTTTTTTCCATTCCTCATCATTCCATTTGTAGTAGAAGGTTTCTCCCTGTGCAGAATAAGCATAAGAAGCCAATTCGATGGAAATATTCTTGAAAGAACTCAGTTTTATAACCTTTTGTTGTGAAAGGTTTGATACTGGAATAAACAAAGAATCGCATGAAATGGCAGAGATAAAGGTCCTTCTGGTATGATGCTTACCACCAAACCTACTTATGCTCAATAATGTAAGGAAGTCTTCTCCTCCAAATATAATTCTATTGTTGTATCCATCAAAAAAGGCGCACTTAAAATGTGGGTTATTTACGTGGTAAGGTGTGACACTCTTATTTTTCTTGTCTATGCACAAAATGCCATCTACAGAAGACACCCATATGTACTTAGAGGAGCAAACAAAAGAATATGCACTTCCATAAGATACTTGATATGGTATCTTATACTTATTATTTCGTTTTATATCATATTGATAGATAGCTCCTTGGTCAGAAAACCAAATATAGTTTCCGTCACATGCAAAGTTATCTAAGTATATGTTTGCCAATTTGTAATCATTCTTTAAAGGGTTTACACATATCAGCCCCAGATTGGTGTTAGCCCATATATTGCCAGCATGGTCTGGTATCATTTGATATACAGATTTGATATGTCCATATCCCAAAAAGTTCTTGTTCGTCAAAGCGTAAGAATGTGATTGACTGTTTTCTAGACTAGTTTTATCCACAACGATAAGACCGCTTAGATATGTGGCTATCCACAGCCTATGTTTTGTATCCTCATAAATGCCATAAATCCAATTGGTATTATTACGTTTGTTGCCTAACTGATAATACTCAAATTGCATAGTCTGTTTGTTCAACTTGGCTATACCGCCATCTGTGGCTATCCAGATTTGGCTACTTCTGTCACGATAAATGGCTCGTATATAATTATTGTTCAATTTATATAATACATTATTTGTACTATACCAAATGGCTTGTTCTTCAGACACATAGAGTAAACCATTCTCTCCACCAAGCCAATATTCTTTGTCGGAACATTGCAATATACAAGTAAAGAGATTGCCATTTCTAGAATCTACAAGGTCAGTCAACTTTACGTCTTGCATTAATGGATTCTGTTGAACCATAGATATTCCATTGTCAGTAGCTACCCAAAGGTTGTTATTCTTGTCTTGATAGAGTTGAGAAATAAAATTATTACATAGAGATTGAGGATTATGGACGTCGTGCTCTATTTCTTGAAGAGACTTTGTGGATATCTGATACACTAACATTCCAGCTTCTGTACCTATTAATAAACGATTGTTAGCAACATCTGAAACAATGCTCTTTAAATAACTACCTGACAGTTCACAAACAGTTTCTATATGGCGATTGTTTATTTTATAGCTAAGCAGTTTACCGTCTGTTCCCATCCATACACAATTGTTTCTTCTATCACATGCAAGACTGTTTATTATCGGATCCTTCATTCCTGGTAAGTTTACGGAATAGAGATGATGATTTGTCTTGTCATAAATGTTGAGTCCTCCATACGAACCAATAAACAGCTTGTCGGCAACAGGCAATAAGGCATAAACCATCTTATGCTGAAAGTTTTTAGAAGCTATTTTGTGAAGCTTACCCTTCTGTATGTCAAAATACAGCAAGCCGTCGTCACGGGTACCAATCCATAACTTACCATTAAAAACCGCCAATGCTCTTACTGCACTGACCTTATAAAAATCTTGATCTGTGTCTTCAAAATTCCAAGTAAGGAGATTCAATTTATGAATACCATTATCAGTTCCAATATACAAATAATGACCATATTGTACAATAGCTTGTACTGTATTCTCATCAGGCATATTCTTGCCAAAATAACAAAGGTGATAGTTATAACCATTGTAATTGACTAGTCCTCTTTTCGTTCCAATCCAAATCAAACCATTAGAATCTTGGAATATTGCATTGACGACATTAGCGTCAAAAGGTAACTTTATATTGTGAAAGTTATTCCAAGTATTGCTTATGTCGTTTTTAAACAACAGATTAGAACCTTTTACATTTGCTAAGATTCCAAACAATAGGCTAAATATAATAAATAGTCTTTTATTCATAATTATTTGATATTTTGATGAATATGGCGCAGCAAAGATACCGGTTTCTTTTGAAAAAGCGCAAAAAGTTGTTCTTAAAAGTGTGGAGATTCACAAAAAAGTCGAATTCAAAATGGCCATATAAACCTCGTTCTCTGAACCTCGCTCAGAGAACACACCTAATGATTCCGGATTTTCAATCCAGCAATCATTCTCCTTAGCCCAGTCTTTTAACCTTGCAAATTGGACTCCCTTGCAAGCCGTTGTTCCCGCAAGCGCTTGAATTGAGCTAAGCACTCCTCCAGCGAAAGCGGATGCTCTCGCCAATAAGCCATGCTCTTTTTCTTTTGGGCATTGACTTTCTTGTGATAATCGTTCAGTTGTATCTCCATCCATTTATGTATTATATTGTTAGAATATTACGTTTGCAAAGTTACGACTATTTCCCGAAATTTCCAAGGCTTCGCTTGATTTTCTTCATAATTTGCCTTTTTGCCGATAACATTCCTGGTGATAGAACCTCCTGTTCCAGCATATCCAATGCCATTCTTAACTCTTCTAGGAGTTCGGGATAGTATTTCATCTGTTCA
>NZ_QUCG01000088.1:5784-10661 GCF_003473645.1 Prevotella sp. AM23-5
TAGGAGTTCGGGATAGTATTTCATCTGTTCATAGGCGAGTTTCATGCAGTAGCAACGGATGGCGTAGGGCTGTGAACAGGCTGTAATCTTGGCAATGCAGAAATCGATGAAATCGGAACGGAGTGATTCTTCTTCGAAAGGCTGACGGAGAAGGAGATGGAGCATCAGGCGGCGCTTGGTCTCATTTTTCTCTACGAGAACCCTATCTATCAGTTCATCATGCTTCTGAAAGAGCCACGGGTTGTTGGCTTTATCAAAATGGCTTAAAGCCCAAAGTGCATTGAACGATACGCGGTCGTTTTCATCGAAGGTGAGTTGGTAAAGCTCTTCCTTTAAACAATTATTCTCTTTGCCTTGCGTCTGAAGGCAAAGAGAATAAATATCATTTACACTTAATCTGTTTAGGAGTTGATTTCTCATCATTTCAGCTCTTATAACTTCTTATTCTGTTCTCATAACATCATAAGATGCTCTATTTCCTAAAGTACTTTCCAATTACTGGCAGACTCTTCAATGGGAAATCCTTCTTCACGAGATAAGCGGCGAAGATGAGGATGAGTACCGTGTTGATGAGGCAGGCGATTCCACTGGAGAAGTATTTGTTTGCCTCGGTCATTCCTGCGAAGAGGATGAGGGAGAGAACCACATAAATCATAATCTCTTTCACCGGATAGTTGATAGGATACTTCTTCTGCCCCACGAAGTAGGAGAGAATCATGGCCGTTCCATATCCTGCGAAACCGGCCCAGGCACAGGCGATGTAACCATAGATAGGTACGAAGATAACGTTGATGGCAATCAATACCGCACAACCGATGCCCGAGAAGTAAGCACCCCAGATGGTCTTGTCGATGAGCTTGTACCAGAAACTGAGGTTGAAATATACTCCCATCATGATTTCGGCAGCCATTACGATAGGCACTACCTTCAATCCATCCCAGTAGTCGCGACCGATGATGTGGCGCAATACATCCAGATAGCCTACCACTACGAGGAAGGCAAGCAGGGTGAAGATGACGAAATATTTCATCGCCGAAGCGTAAGTCTGTCGGTTGTCCTTATCCTTCGCCTTGCCGAAAACGAATGGCTCGTAAGCATAGCGGAAAGCCTGGGTTATCATCGCCATGATCATCGCAATCTTGCTGGCTGCTCCATAGATTCCGAGCTGCGCATGAGCATCGCCCTTCTCATAGATGTAAGGGAAGAGAATCTTATCGGCTGTCTGGTTCAGAATACCGGCAATACCGAGCACAAGGATAGGCCAACTGTAGCCCAGCATCTTCTTGATGAGCACCTTGGTCTCAGCCCAAGAGGCGTAAGGACCAGAAAAACCTTCCTTCAATTCCTTATAGAAGAAGATAGTCATGGTAGAGGTGCAGATGATGTTGATGTAAAAAGCATATTCCACATCACTTCCACCCATGAAGCCGAAGTAAGCGATGTTCATCGCCATATTGCCGATGATGAAGAGCATCTTCAAGGCTGCAAACTTCAATGGGCGCTTCTGGTATCTCAGATAGGCAAATGGTATGCACTGGAAGGCATCGATAGCCACGGTGACAAACATGGTCCAGACGTATGCCGGATGGTCGGCATATCCCATGGCACTGCTCAATGGATGCAAGAAGATGAATACCAAGGCCACGAAGAGCAAGGAGGTGCAGCCCACCATGCTCAAGACTGTGGTATATACTTTGTGAGCATCTTCTCCCTCCTTGTTGACAAAGCGGAAGAAGGTGGTCTCCATACCGTAAGTCAGGATGACGAGAATCAAAGCCGTATAGGCATACATGTTGGTGATGACACCATAACCACCACTGGCTGCACTGATGGAAGCCGTGTAGAGTGGCACAAGCAGATAGTTGAGGAATCTGCCGATGATACTGCTCAAACCATAGATGGCGGTATCTTTTGCGAGTGATTTTAAACTTGCCATTATTTTTGATGTTAATTATCCGAAGAATAAATATGCTATAGTGATTGCTGCGATGACTCCTGCCAAATCGGCGAGCAAGCCGCAAGCTACGGCGTGGCGGGTATTCCTGATGCTTATGCTTCCGAAATATACAGCCAATATATAGAAGGTGGTGTCGGTGGAACCCTGGAAGATGCAGCTCAATCTGCCCACAAACGAATCAGGACCATAGTTCTTCATCGCCTCCAGCATCATGCCTCGTGCACCACTTCCCGACAGTGGTTTCATGATGGCGGTAGGCAGGGCGCCTACGAAATCGGCATTCAAGCCGCATTGTTCTACTGACCACGAAATGCCTTGAATCACCATATCCATCGCTCCCGAAGCACGGAACACGCCGATGCCCACAAGGATAGCTACGAGATAAGGAATAATCTTCACCGCAGTAGTAAAGCCTTCCTTCGCTCCCTCGATAAATGCATCATAAACATTCACTTTCTTCCAGAAACCAGCCAGGATGAAGCAGAGGATGATGCCCAGGAGAATCATATTCGAAGCCAGGGTAGTAACTGTATTCATCGTATCCTTGTCCATCTGTCCGAATCCCCAGATGATGATGCCTACGAAGGCGCACATTCCCAACAGAGTAGCGAGCAATACCGGCTGCAGGATATTGATGCGCTGCCAGAGCGAAGTGATGATGATTCCGGCAAGCGTAGCCACGAGCGTAGCCATCAGGATAGGGATGAATACATCCGTAGGCTGGGCTGCACCATAGGAGGCACGGAAGGCGAGGATGGTGGTAGGGATGATGGTGAGTCCTGAGGTATTCAGAACCAGGAACATAATCATCGGGTTCGTTGCCGTATCCTTCTTCGTGTTGAGCTCCTGCATCTGCTGCATCGCCTTCAATCCTGTAGGTGTCGCAGCATTATCGAGTCCCAGCATGTTCGAAGCGATATTCATGAAGATGCTTCCCATCACCGGATGGTTCTTCGGAATGTCCGGGAAGAGACGGGTGAAGACCGGGCTGAGTGCTCGGGCCAACACATTCACTACTCCCGCCTTCTCTCCAATCTTCATGATGCCAAGCCAGAGAGCGAGCACGCCCGTCAGTCCGAGAGAAATCTCGAAGGCATTCTTGGATGAGTCGAAGGTGGAATCTACAATCTTCTGGAAGATAGTCGTATCTCCCATTGCCAATCCGATGAGTGCGAAGATGAACGCAATCACGAAAAATGCTATCCAAATGTAATTTAAAACCATATTGTTTCATCTTGCGGTTTTATCAACCGCTTTTATTGTGATAATGTTCTTGTCTTTGAAAAATATAATACCTGATAATCGGGTGCAAAAGTACAATAAAAATTTCGCATAGCGCAGTTAAATGCAGAAAAATCATCCCTCTCTGAGGGATTTTTCTGCATTTCTATCTTTCTCTTCTCACAAATCGTTTGAGCAGGAAGGTGAGGAAGTAGGGGAAGGTGTAAAACTTGCCATTGAAACCGATGTTCTTATTGCAGAGTTTGATGCCGTATTTGATGTCGGGATATTTGCCGTCTTGTGCTGTTAGCTTGGCGAGCGACCTGGTGGCATTATCCGTGGCTTTTACTTCAACAGGGATGAGCGACTGGGCGTCACGAATGAAGAAATCCATTTCTAGGGTAGATTTCTCGTTGCGATAGAAGTAAAGATTATAGCCTTGCTTTACCAGCATATCGCCAACGATGTTTTCGTAGATGGCGCCCTTGTAGGTACCATAGTTCTTGTTCACTCTGATGTCTTCTTGCGATTCCTCATCTAGCGAAGCAACCAGCAAGCCCGTGTCCTTATAATAGAGTTTGTATGATTTCGGATCGTAGTTGCCTTTCAGAGGTAAGGATACTTGAGCGAGACAATAGCAGACGTTGATGATACCTGCATCACGAAGCCATTCGATGGTGCCTACGTATTCTCTGTTTCTAGCTCCATGGGCAATCTTGCTTATCTGGAATTTCTTGTTGTCTTGTCCCAGGAAGACAGAAATATGATCGTACACGTTCTTGATTTTTCCTTTGTCGAGCCCTTGTGCATATTTCGTAATGTCTTCCTCATAGTCAAGAAGGAGCTGGTGCTGCATCTTGAGCGTGCCGCTGAAGTTTCCGTTACTCACGAACATATTGACTACGGCAGGCATCCCTCCGATGGTCATGTATTCACGGAATAGCCTCTCCAACACATTCATTTCTATATTAGAAAGTGGTGTGATGGAGGCCATCTTTTCGTAAAGGCGTTCTATAAAGGCAAAATCATAGCCCTTTGCCCATAGGAATTCCTCGAAATCCATTGAGTGCATCGTGTAGTCTTCCTTATATCCT
Organism: Prevotella sp. AM23-5; assembly: GCF_003473645.1. Lineage (NCBI taxonomy): Bacteria > Pseudomonadati > Bacteroidota > Bacteroidia > Bacteroidales > Prevotellaceae > Prevotella > Prevotella sp. AM23-5. Next base: position 10,057 of record NZ_QUCG01000088.1, read on the forward strand.
ACGCTGTTCGATTCTATCTCGCGATAATTGATACCCATGAGCGAACCGGAGCAGATAACATCGTACCTGCCATCTATCTTGAAGGCTTTCAGACTGGTGGCGCAGGCAGGACAATCCTGCATCTCATCGAAGAAGATGAGAGTGTTACCTGCTTCTATCTTGAGAGAAGGATTGATGAGGGTGAGGTTCTGGATGATGCTATCCACCTCGTAACCTTCTTCGAAGATTGCCTTGTATTTTTGTTGCAATACGAAGTTGATGGCAACCACATTTTGATAGTTGTCATGGGCGAATTGTAGGATGGAAGCGGTCTTTCCCACTTGTCGTGCTCCCTTCACGATGAGGGGCATTCTCTCCTTATCGCTTTTCCATTCCTTGAGATAATTATCAATCTTTCTGCGCAAAAGCTTCATAATCAATATATTTATAGTTCTTATCCGAGTGCAAAGATACAACTTTATCACAAAATTCCAAAGGAATTCGGACTGAAAATCACAAAATTCCTATTGTTTTAAGGCGTTTTATCACAAAATTCTATGCTTTTATCTCTTCGCTATCACATTATTCCCTATTCGTTATGTCTTATACGTGAAAAAGTTGTCACC
>NZ_QUCG01000089.1:0-295 GCF_003473645.1 Prevotella sp. AM23-5
CCGATTCGCTCCTTCAGAAACTCCGTCATCATGAAATACGGATTGCCGAGCAGGGCAGGAATGCCCACCACCGGAGCCAGCATCTGGGCGAGGAAAGAGCCGCAGCTGTTGCCCAGAAGCAAGTCGGGCTGCTCCCGGTCGATGATGGAGTGAATCTCCTTCAGTGCCTCCTTTGGGTGCAAAGGGAGGTCGGGAGTCAACACCACCGCCGTCCCCTCAAACGCCTCTTTCAAGGCTCTCGCCATCGGACAACTGCCCGTGGCAAAGAATCCGTGTAGGAATAATATCTTCTTCA
>NZ_QUCG01000089.1:305-10423 GCF_003473645.1 Prevotella sp. AM23-5
CGTGTAGGAATAATATCTTCTTCATGCTCTAATCTTCAATGTCTTGTTTACTTTGTGTCTCTTTTCTTGATTGGTCCGGAGTGATTACCTCTGTTGAGTTTAATACCGTGCTTGTTGAGTATGCGGAATACGGAACTTCTGCTTCTGAATCCGCTGGCTCTCCAGATTTCATCTATCGGATGTCCTGCAACATAGAGGTTCACTACAGTCTTTTCTCTGTCGAGCTTCTGCATCTTGCTGGCAGAAACAGGAGGCAGAGACACAATCATCTTTTCCTGCAGCTTGATTACATGCTCTGCAGATTTCCTGAGAGCAAGGACTTCGTCGGGCAGGGAACCCATCATTACCAATACGTCAGATGGCTTGGTTTCCGGAAACAGGATGTTGCTGGAGTCAATCCGGTCGTGGATGCTGATGATGCGAATGACCTTGACCCGGCAGAATTCCAGGAATATTGCCAGTTCACGACTGCCACACAAGGCGTTGGAAAATTTCGGAATCACCAGTTCATCGCCTCTTTGCAATGCTGCCATCAGTTGTTTCCACAGCGGTCTGTGGCGTTCGTTATCATCACTTTCTTCGATGATTCTTACACAACCGAACTCGTTCATCCATTTGCGGTCTTCTTCCAGTTTGTCATACTGGGATGTAGCCATGATGTAGCCTACTTTTGCCATATCAAAATGTTTTATTGACTGATAACTTGATAGTTATGCGCCTTTTTATGGCAGGATAACACCTGCTCAGGCACGATTCTTCTGCAAAGATACAAATTATATTCAGAAATGGATTCATACTATTTGGTTTTGTTGGTTCAGCAGACTTGATTTAACCTAATTTATAAATAGGAGCGCATCTTCAAGAATCATACTGCAAAGAGTATGAAACATAAAATAACATAAAGTCTGATTGTAGTGTCGTTAATGTGGAATTTTATCTGTATCTTTGCACGCAAAATTTTCAATTACATGCCAATGGATAATAGGAATACAGTACAGTTGAACAGTTTGGTCGGTTGCCTCGGTAACTCTTCAGCAACAGGTCTCAAAAACCAAATGAAAGAAAGTAAAGCAAGTGAAAGAAAAACAACTCAGCAGAGTTTATTCTTTCACTTGTTTTTTTTATGTGCCTTACTCATGATCACCTCATGCAGTGGAAGTCGTCAATATGATTTCAAGTCTTCTGAAGATGCGTTGAAACAGTACCAGGCTTTCTTTCAAACTATGAAAGGGCATTCAGACTCTGATGCAGAGCATCTTGCAGACTACATCAACCAGTGGCGCGAGTATGGAGATACCGTCTTGAACTACATCAGGAAGGATCCTTCGTTCAATGCGCACAGTGGGCTTTCCATGAAGTATGATCTGATTTCAGACTCCATCCGCACAGAACTTCTGGGGATGACTGTCAACTGTACTTTGAGCGATGTGGCTTATGTGAAGCTCCACACCTCTTTATATAAGGACAACAAGGAACTCGGCTCTTTGAAGGAAAATGCCACCAAGTTCTTCGCCACATTGGACAAATCGGCTGCCTATGACCTGGAAGTTCACAGAGCCTTGGTCAACTACTCCAAGTTCCTGCTGAGCACAAAGTCGCATGGCATCAAGTCCAGAAAGGAACTCGTGGCGTTCCTGCATGAGGAAGACCGCTATTTCCGCACGTTCCTTGCTCATATCGACGAATGCTCATCCATTGGAATGACGGAAATCACCAACCATACGGCAGACATCTGCTCAGCCATCTACAAATCCGCTTCCAGGAATAAGTTGCCAGCTTCTGAGACCCTCGTTCTCATGTCCATGCGAACAGACCGCCGTCTGATTCTCAACGCCCAGGTTTGCCGTGACGCTTTGAAACGAGGAAAAATCAGAGATGCTATCCAAGCCAATGCCTATCTCTGGATGATATTGCAGCCTTATCTCTCGATGGATGCGCTGGCCATCGCCATGCTCACCCCGGAGCAGGCTCAGCTGATGACGGACATCGCCAAGGATTATCCTGCCATCATCACGAGGCTTGAAGGCAAGCACCTTGTCAACAAGGAAGTGTCCAACAAGATTCCAGCCCAGCTGATGCGTCTTTACATATCAACCCTCTAATCTTTCATTATCATGTTACAGGAAGCTATCTACAAATTCAAGGCATCCGGCCCCATGCTGTTGCCAGAGCTGATTGACAATTATTGGATTGGCGAGATAAAGGCATACGAAGATTATGCCATTCTTCCCTACGAAGTGCATATCCCACAGCCTATAGATAAGGTGATTGATATGTTCGAAATGAATGCTGACCTTGCCATTCTCTACCATCTGGAGCCATCAGTCCATACGGTGTTCGGACATGAATGCTGCGCCTACTGCTATCCGGTCACCGAAAGGATGTTCAAGATCAACTGCAAGACTTCCGCCGATGGACTCATCCACGAGTTGAATGTAACGATTTACAACTCCATCGAACTCATGTCGGCAGATCTTTTTGAAGACCTCCGTCTGCACGAACGCCGTGGCACGTTCAAGGCAAAGCGAGAACACGTACAGATCATGAATGATTTCAACTGCGGTCTCTAGATGAACAGACAGACGTATTACCTGATTGCAGACATCATACAAAGATACAGAACATGGATAATAGTTAAAGATACGGAACTGCTGGTAGAGATGAGAATCCTGCAGGATGGGGTGTTGAAGCCCCTGTTTTACAAGGGACTTTCGCTCCAAAGTTACAGAGATCATTACTCTTTCAGAAAGAAGCGAACCTGGAAAATCAATGAATACGACTTGAACCAGGGTCTGGCAGCTCTTTGTAGAAAAGATCCGAGTGCCAAGGGTAGAGTAGAGAAGGGCACTCTCACCCGGCGTGATGTCGAATACATTATAGAGAAAGCATCCTTCGGAATCATCAAACTTGAATTAAGCGATTATGAGTACTAAAAGAAAAGTATATACATTCTATATAATAGCCATCCTGGTAATGGTGCTTGTTCTGATGCTCTTTGATTTAAACATCATGGGCAAGGCGATTGTCGGACTGATGATAGTCTTCTGCATCTTCGTGATGCGAAGCATTCAGACGGCTTACCAGCTTCCTGATGACATCGACCCTGATACGATGCTCCCGATAAAGCCTCATGGCAAATCGTCAGAAGCTATGCCTACAGAGAAGTTAGACCACAATTCAAATGTGGATCTCTATCTCCGTCTTCTCATCGAAGCTGATGAAGAACTGGCGAAAGACCCTACTATAGACCAGATGTCGCTCAGTTACAACATCCAGTTAAACAACAGAATTGCCGAGCGACTCGAATCACTCGACAGAGATAATAACAAGTAAAATAAAGGAATATATGATACAGATATTAACCCTTATCCAATTCGCTTTTCCCTTCCTCCTGCTGACAGCGTTTTTCTGTCTTTACAGGAAGGAATATGGATTCATGAATCGGTTTATGTGGAAGATGGCCATGTTTCAGAGCGCAAGAAATCTCTATGCTTACCTGATTGTGCTGATGCTAATCTTCATCAACTGGTGTTGCCATGTCACGACCCCCAATCTCTCAGTCGTAGTGTCAACACTCCTGACTCTGGTGCTTCTTAACAGGAAAATCGCAGAAAGCACGTTCCATCTTCTGCATGAGAGGAAAAGACTTTGGTTCACCACCTTGCTCCTCTCGATGGTTTGCTACGCCTTACCTTATATGAACAGCATGTCTCTGTTCCTCTTTACTATCAGTGTGGCAGCAGTCTTCTATCCATCTGAAAGAGTTCTTCAGCTGAAGAGCCATCCTGAGGCCATCAACAACCCGAAGGATCTGCTTGCGCTGATTATCAGAAATTACTATTAGGTGCCACCTGCAACTGGCACAGAATCATATCCACTTGCTCAACATTCCAAATTCAAAAATGACTCAAATGACTCATCACCCCAATCAACAGACACCCGAAGCAGACAGATGCAGAGGTGTTGACCGTTCGTTGCTGGAGTTTCTGAAGCCGAAAGCAGAGGAACGTTACAGCAAGCTGGAAGCCTACTGCGACCTGCTTTCGAAAGCATCCTCAGGAGCCTATCAGTCTCCGGGAACCGATGGAGCCCTACAGCTGTTGCCCGGCCAGTTTGTTGCCACCATTTCCGAACTTGCCCGTCAGTGGCAATGGCAGCGTGCCACGGTTCGCCAGTTTATCTGCGGACTCACCAAACTTGGTCAGCTTTCCGTAGAGCCATACTCCAAGAGCTTCATCTTCTCTGTCAATCTGGAGCAACGTCTCTCTCTTCTTATCGAGAGTCCGGACGACATCCTCGATTTCTGCGCCATGCAGTTCATCCGCTTCATCAAAGGCAGATCCACCGCCAGGGAAGTGGCCGATTCCTACAGCCGTTATTACGACTTGAAGATGAACATGGCCAAGCAGGAAGGATATGGAGGCATTCCTGCCAGGCGTGTACTCAACCAGCAGACCCAGGTATTCGATTCACTGGCAGTTTCCATTCTCCGTTATCTCAATCAGGAGAAAGAACAGCCTGAGGAACTTTCCGATTCCGTGAGCCTGCTCTTCGGAAAAGACCATGTCTGGGACTGGCACAAGGTGATCGATTCTCTTGGCATTCTGGCTAAAGCCATCAGTGGCAACATCAAGCCGAGTTATATGGACGAAGTGGCAACCCGATATTCGAAAGCGGAGACAGTACTCCTGGATTGCATCTTCGAGCACTACATCTGTTGCTCCGCATCCAACTACTATGCGAATCCCCCTCGTCCTCTTACTGAGGCCAGGGAGCCATCCGAAGAGGTAGCACCTGCGGAGTCTTCCGACGATTAAAAACAATAGTCATATTCCCCTTATTCCATGCGAGGCACGTTGATGGCGATCAGGACGCCCGTTAGCACATCGCTGAATGATTTCAAGCAACGTGAGGCAGCGTGCTTGCACGTGCCACTTTTTTTTCAGTCTTGGGAAGCCTAATACCCCGACCTACTGAAGTAGTCGGGAGGGCTGACCAGATAAACAGCAAGCTGGGTCAGATTTCCTGGTGTTGCCAAGACTGAAAAAGGCTCATGGAGTAAGGACTATAGCAAAGAAATACGATATGGGAACATCATCAAAACAGGTCATGGACATCAAGGTTACCAAAGGCCTCGCTTCGGTAGGCAACGAAGAGTTGAGAGACTGGACGGAGAAAGGATGGAACCAGGCCATGCGTGAAGGCAACTATGACCGTAGCCGTGAGCATCTCAACTTCGAGATTGGTCCAGGTGGCATAGTCGCCCCGATAGACAAGAGCCGTCCGCTTACCAGACGCATGGCAGAAAATCTCGCTTCACGTGGCATTAAAGACCCTAACGAAGGACTGGCAGAACCACGTTTCCGAACCGTGGTGAATTTCATCTTTGGAGGTTCAACGGAACGCATGCGAGAGCTTGCCTTTGGCAATCAGAAGGTAGATTTTGAAAGCAAGGAAGGTAACGAGCATATCCGGCGAATGCCAGAAATAGAAAAGTGGGCACAGGACATCTATCGCTTTGTGGCAGATAAATATGGAGAGGAAAACCTCGTCTCCTTCATCGTCCACTGCGATGAGAAAAATCCGCATGTCCACTGTGCGCTTCTTCCTATTGATAAGGATAATAAGTTCGCCTTCAAGAAAATCTTCCATGGTCAGAACCGCATAGATTACAAGAACTATCTTCTTGCCCTGCACGACGAACTGGCCAAGGTCAATGAGAAATGGGGACTCACGAGAGGGGTGTCGATAGCAGAGACAGGAGCACGTCACCGTTCAACGGAAGAGTATCGACGATGGCTCGCCAACGAATGCGTGACGCTCGAAGCCCAGATGCTGAACACCCGGAAAGCCCTCGAAGATCTGAACGTGGAACTCTCCATTGCCCAGAAGAAGCAGAAATCCTTTACCTCTATGATTGAGAATCTGAAGGCTGAAATCAACCGCCTCGAAGCAGAACTCAAACCGCTGAGAGCCTTGCAGGCCAACAGCGACAACATCAGTGCCGACATCGCCCGTAAGATTCAGAGCCTTGAACAGCAGAAGGCGATGGTGGAAGATAAACTGGCAGATAAGGAGAAGAAGCTTTCTGAGACCAACCAGTTGCTTGACACCCTCCGCAAGGACAAGGAAGAGATAGAGAAGCAGGCCAGTGAACTGGAAGACAAAGCCAACCAGTCTGAACTTTCCTGGGCGCACAACATGAGCTATCATCTCAATGGCGTGATGCTCGACACCATGGTACATGAGTTTGCCATTCGCTTCCCGAATCTCCCTGACAGCGTGAAACTCGTCTTCGACGGCACACTTCTCTGTCAGTTAGCTGAAGATGGCAACCATGTTGTCAAGGTAGCCTTGAATCTCGTGTGCGGTTTCGTGGATGATGCCACAACCATCGCACAGACGCATGGAGGCGGAGGCGGCAGCCCAGGCTCTGGATGGGGCAAGCGACCGGATGAAGACGATAGGGAGTGGGCAAGAAGATGCCTGGCAATGGCACGCAAGATGTGCGCTCCATCCGTCAGAAGAAGAAAGAAGATGTAACACCATGCTCATTTGTTTACGCAAGTAATCAATCATCAAAGACAACAACATGAGAAAGAAAATATTTTCAATATCAATGATGTGCCTGGCTGCAATGACAGCTTCGGCACAAACTGCCAGACAGAGTTCTGACAGTCTTTATATCCAGAAATCATATAGTCAGGAGCAGATGCTCATGCCTGTTAATCCTACATATCTCAAGCATGTAAGCGAAGCAGCCAACTGGGGTAGAAATTGGTTTATAGAAGCAAAGGGCGGGGCTTCGGCTTTTCTTGGGACGCCCATTGGTTGCGGTGACGTGTTCGACCGTGTCACTCCTCTCTTGCAGATAGGAGTCGGCAAATGGTTCACGCCCGCAATCGGTGGACGAATAGGATTTCAGGGACTCAGCTTCAAGAATGCAGAGTTCCATACGATGAAGTATCAGTTTGTCCATGCAGACTTTCTGTACAATGTCACGTCTGGCATCCGTCAGAATGAAAGCGGAATCCCTCTTTGGGATGTGATTCCCTTCGTAGGTGTCGGCATGATCCATAATTCCGACTGGATCAACAACTGTACCTGTCAGGGCGGTTCGAGTGGCAGTCATCCGTTTGCTTTCACCTATGGCGTGGAAGCCCGTTACCGCATCAGCGACCGTGTTCATCTTGTAGGAGAAGTGAGTGGAATGCTGACCGCCAGGAACTTTGACGGCATCGGAACTTCAACCAAGTTCGGCGACAACATGATTTCGGTTTCAGCCGGTTTGTCCTTCACGATAGGCAAGACGGGGTGGAAGCGAGTAGTGGATGCTACTCCCTATATCGAGCAGAATCTCGCCCTCCAGGATTACATTGCCTACATGAGGGATAAGAATGCTCATCTGGAAAAGCGACTTGCAGGAAACGACGATGGCAAGACCGTCTATCCGAAGAACAGCTACAGTGGTCTCAACTCCCTCCGTGCCCGACTCTCGATGAATGGCAACAGCAAGCAGGGTGCAATGGGCAGCGGTGATGGCAACATTGCAGGTTATGCTGATGGCTATCGCTCAGATTCCCTTTCATCTTCTGACCACTTGAAAGTAAGCCTTGGTGTTCCGGTGTATTTCTTCTTCAAGCTCAACTCCGACAAACTGGTTGACAAGTCACAGCTCGTAAACCTCGACGACATTGCGAAGATGGCTAAGCAGGAAAACTTGAAGATTAAAATATCCGGTGCAGCCGATAGTGCTACTGGCACTCACTCCGGTAACCAGGATTTGGGTAAGCGCCGTGCCAAGTTCATAGCCAAGGCTCTCATCAAGCGAGGTGTAGATAAGAGCCAGATTAAAGCCTACAACTTAGGCGGTATAGACAAATATGCGGCGAATGAGGCAAACCGTTTCACAACCGTTGTCTTGCTGAAATAGGCTGAAACGTGTATTCATGAATACGTGAATACATGTACACATATATACATAATATATACTGAATGTAGCTTTTGAGTAAAAGCACTAAAATTCTTCTCTCATACACCATGGGGAGTTTGCTCGAGATGAGTAAGCTCCCTAATTATCTTAAAAAATCTTATTTGTTCAATAGAAAGTTTTGATATTCAGAATATAATCACTATATTTGCACGTAATATTAGTGGTGATATTATGTGCAATATTAAATATTATATAGATGAAACAGCTGCATATTTCGGCAACATGTTGGGAGAAAAAGTAGCTTTGGAACCAGCGGATAAAGATTTGCTGGTAGAAATCCCTATGAATGTTTCTTCCAGGTTCTCTTTTTATAAAGGATGTATTTTGGGGCAGCACATTTTGATGGCTTACCTAACGGATGGTGACTCTGTGCCACCTGCCCAGTTGAAGAAACAATTGGATATTATACATCGACAGACACAGCTCGTCGTCGTATTAATCACTCCATGCATTTCATCTTATAATAAGGTAAGATTGGTGGCACAAAAAGTTAACTTTGTTATCCCCAACAGGCAAATGTTCCTGCCATCTCTTTTGCTTGACATCAAACCAGACAAAAAGGTTGGCTTGGATTTGAAAGAAACCATTCCTCCCTTTGCCCAATGTTTGTTGCTTTATCATTTGCAGATTGAATCCATTGTTGGGGCAACAGGTTATGGACTGAGCGATAAGTTTGGCGTTTCTTATGCGACCGCAAACAAATCATTGCGCTGGCTTGTCTCCAAAGATCTGATTAAGTTGGAAGGAACAAAGAGCAAGACGGTACAAATTGATTTAAGCAATAGGGAACTTTGGAATAAAGCATTGCCATTGTTGGTTTCTCCGATAGAGCAGCTTTATTATACGGATGCAGTACTTGAAGGACAACAGATAAGTGGGGTGAATGCGCTGATCAGTTCCATAGACTGGTCAAGAAGATCGAATCTTTTCAGTATCTGTGACAATACTTCCGGTATGTCATTGAATGTTATTTGTCTTTCTTCGTTCTGCATATTAAAAACTTTTTTTATTTCTGATGATGAAATTGATAATCATTGTAATCGGGTACATCAATATCAATTACGCATTTGCCCTTCTGTCTTAATGTACGTCTCATGCTTTCTACTTCAACATCTTTGAGTTCGGTAGGGAAGCATAGCTTTATGAAGGTTGCTCGTTTCTGACCGCTCCAACCAAGGCGTTCTCCAATATTCCAGGAATAATGCCTGATGTCGAGAGTATTCAAGGTTCCATTTGTCTTCACAGGAACAATACATGATTCAGGGATGTCGTACAGTTTGATGTTCTGGCACAGTATCTCCAAGTACTCATCTGTCATATATGGCGAAAGTACAGAGTAGGTGTAGTCTTTGACTGCATCATATTTTGAACTTTCAAGACTATACTGCCTGTTGCGATAGCGTTCACGCATTTCTTCTGCTTTCTCCACATCCGATATGGATGGTTCGTTGGAAGAAATACTGTTATTGATCACGATGTCTCTCACAGCTTGCGGCTTACGTAAGCACATGAATGCACAGACAATGATGGCAAATGATATATAGTAGAATATCATCGGCAAAGAGAAACCGGAATCTGAGTCGGAAACTGCCATCATCAGGTTAGCAATCGCTCCATATATTCTTGGAGCGACTACTATCATAATGATGGTGAGCATATTCGAAATGAGGAGAATCAAGAAGTTCTCTTTTAACTTTTTAATCATTGCAATTGTTACTTTTTGGAGTTTTTGTGGCTGCAAAGATATAGAGAATCTTGCTATTTTCTACTATTTCGCATCAACAAAATGCGTCTCTTAAACACTATTTATTATTCAGTGTTTCAACGCTTTAAACTATATTTTAGTTTCTCATTTTTGCCTTCTTATAATCTTATTTTCTCTTATTTGCTTTTGGGCGTATCGTACTTTCAGTTGGCTTCTCGTCGTCTTTCACGTTCGTTAACGTAATTCTGCCTGCTGCCTCACGTGTTTTTGGGTTTGCGTGGGAAGCGTAGATCTGTGTCGTGCTGACATTCTTATGGTTGAGCAGATGCTGAACGGTATATATGTCTGTACCAAGTTCGAGCTGCAACGAGGCATACGTATGTCGGACTTTTGTGCACAATTTAAGCAAAAGCAACGGAA